>JAIPBW010000046.1 GCA_021738505.1 Bacteroidales bacterium
CGTTCAATGACTTGTTCAAATTCTACGGTGTTTTCTTTTTTAGCCATAACTTATATCTTTTTGCGCTAAGGTCGGAATTTTGCTAAATAATCATTCTCCTGTGTGTCGAAAAAATTTTCGCCATGGAGGTTTCATATGTCTAAATTGATTTTAATGGTACTATGGAACCCCATGCTGTAGCTTAACTTTAGTCATTTGCTTGTGTGTTTAAGGCAAACATGGAGGTTTCATAGGATTAAATTTTATTAAATAGGTGTTATGGAACTCACATGCAGTAGCCTAACTTTAATCATTTATCTGTGTGTTTAAGGCTATCATGTTCGTTTCATAGGATTAAAATTTTCAAAATATTGATAATGTCATTAATATGTTTTCTTGATTTTATCTCTTACTGTCATTTGCTTTTCGTCATTTATCCGTCTTCGACGGATGTCATTTTTAGTTTACCTTATGAAACCTTTCTCTGTTTCACAAAGGTCATTTGCGCTTCGCGCGTCATTTTGCTTTACTATATTCTAAGTCATTTACTTCAGGGCTTACTGAGACGGTTGTATTTGACAGCAGCCGGACACAGAAATATAGGAAATGACTATTAATGACTACCAATGACTACTAATGACAATAAATAACATTGTTTTCTTTGCATTATCTAACTCGCCCAGCCCATTTATTCATTCACTTTTGTGTCGAAAAAATTATCGCCATGAAAGTTATATATGTTTAAATTTTATTAATTCCATTGTGCCATATTGCTTTTTTTTATCACAAAATCGAAGTTGCTAAAATATAAAAAAAATCAATTTTAAAAAGGCGTCTTTTTGTGATTTACTCTTTTCATCGTTTGCGATTTCTTTTTAAAAATAAATTTCTAAGAAGAAAAAATTTTGATGTTTGAAAGAATAGTGTAAATTTGTATTTAGAATAAAACCCAAATTTTATGAAAACTTATCTTTATCCTTTTTTATTCCTGTTAACCTTTTTATTTGGCATAACTGATACCTTGTATAGCCAGAAAAATGATTCGCTCTATAATGTGATTGATAAGCCACCTCAGTATCCGGGAGGAGAAGAGGCTCGAATGAAATATATTCAGGATAATCTAAATTATCCTAAAAAAGCTCGTGAGAGTGGCATTGAAGGGACCGTTTATCTTACTTTTGTAGTCGAACCAGATGGCAGGATAACCAATATAGAAATATTGAGAGGGATAGGAGGTGGTTGTGATAAAGCGGCTATGCATGTAGTGAAAAATATGCCGCGCTGGCAACCCGGGGTTCAGAGAGGAAAAGCTGTGCGAACCACTTTTAATATGCCTATTCGCTTTAAACTTGAAGAATCAAGTGGAGGTTGTGGTTTTTTCAACTTTTTTTAAAGCCTTTTAATCTGGATTGTTTTTAACCCTTGCCCGGGAGTTCTAAGAAACATAAAGTAGACTAGTAATGTATGCTTCATAAATGTTATTTATTTTACTGATAGTGTTGGGCTGTCTTTTTCCGGCGCTTTACATCGGGCTGTTACTGTTACTCTTGCTCAATATTCTTGCTCTAAACTTTCAATGTGTCGTGCTTTCGGGGCTTAAATCGAAGAAGAAACAGTCTTTTAAATGGTTCTCGTAGCATTTCTATTGTCATCTCTTCTTATGTCTTTTCTGGTATCAAAAGAAAAAAAACGTTAAGGAAAGGTTTTTAATGGATTGATTTTCAGTGTTTCCTTTGCCTTGCTCCCTCTTAAAACCGGTTATTTCCCTGATATCCAGTATTATATTCGTCTCAGAGAGGGAGATGACAGGAGGATGACAGGGAGATGACAGGACGATTGTCAAAACAAAAAACTCAATTTATTTGAGATTCTGCCAGGTATAGTTTCATGCGTATTCTATTAGGCTTTTATTCTAACCCTGTTGATATGCTTCGTTAAAAATATTATATTTGGTACATTCGTTTTTATGAAGCCGGTTTAACCTAAATCAACATCTTGATTATGCAGATAAAGAATACTTTAACACATTATGACAGTAGTTTGAAAAAATGGTTATTAATTTTTAGTATATTCCTGATTTCCTGTTGTCAAACAATGGTGTCACAGGAGAATACTATCAGGCAGGCGGCATACGCGGGAGAGTTTTATCCAGCTGATAAATATAAACTGGAGCAGCAGCTGGAACGCTATTTTTCCGGTTCTGCAGAAAGTTCTGAAGGGACGGTGAGGGGATTGGTTTCGCCTCATGCAGGCTATGTTTATTCCGGAGAAGTAGCTGCTGCAGCTTATCAGCAGTTATCACCATCAAGGGAAATAGAAAATGTGTTTATCCTTGCCCCGGCTCATCATGTAAGGATTAACTATGCATCGGTATATTGCGGAGCCGCCTATCAAACGCCTTTGGGCGAATTGGCTGTTAATAATAAAATTACGGAAAAGCTGATTGCCTCGTCTTCTTTGTTTGCTTTTAATGAAAAAGCTCATAACAAGGAGCATAGCATTGAAGTGCAGCTACCTTTTTTACAGCATCATCTGGACAAGCCTTTTAAAATTGTTCCGGTGTTGATAAATGCTTCCGACAGGGATAAACTGGAGGAAATAGCTAAGAAATTACAACCTTATTATCAGGAAGAGAATCTTTTTGTTGTAAGCACTGATTTTTCGCACTATCCTGATTATGAGCATGCATGCCGGGTGGATAGTCTTACAGGCAGGGCGCTCTCAAGTGGCGATACGGATAGTTTATATAAGCAGATCAATGATATCAAAAAGGCAGGTGTCAGTAACTTAAAAACACTGATGTGCGGGTTGGGAGCTATGACAGTCATGCTTTTTCTGGCCAAATCCGGGCAACATCATGTAAGACCTGTGGAATATCAAAATTCGGGGATGAGTCGATATGGAAACAGAAACAGGGTTGTCGGATACTGGGCTATGAGTATTGAAAATTCCTCGTCAGGAAATCTTTCTTCTTCCGGAGCACAAAATTTTCAGTTATCCCGGAAGGAAAAACGTCAGCTTTTGGATATTGCCAGAACTACATTAGAAACATATCTTAAAAAAGGTCAAATTCCGGAAATAGATTATGATAGCTTATCTGAAAACCTGAAAACTAAGACCGGGTGTTTTGTGACTTTAAATAAAGACCACCAACTGCGTGGATGTATAGGAGGTATAAAAAGCCCAGTGCCTCTTGCTGAAGAAGTACAGCAAAAGGCGATCAGTGCTGCATTGGAAGATCCTCGTTTTCCCGGAGTTACTGCGGAAGAGTTATCGGAAATTTCCATAGAGCTTTCCGTTCTTACTCCCTTAAAGCGTATTCATTCGCTGGATGAATTTAACCTGGGACAAGAGGGAATATTGATTAAAAAAGGAAGCCGCACAGGAGTCTACTTGCCTCAGGTAGCCGAAAAACGCGATTGGACAAAAGAAGAATTTGTAAATCATTGCGCTCAGCATAAAGCCGGATTAGGTAAGGATGGCTGGAAAGACGCTGAGCTTTATACATTCCGTGCCTTAGTATTCTCTGAAAATAATTTGAACGATGAATAAAAAGAAACGTATAATATTTGCCGTTGCCATTGCTCTCGTATTGGTTGCAGGTTGGGCTCTGGTTAATATGAGTAATTATAATGACACGCAATCCATTCAGAAAGAGCAAACTGCAACAACAGCTCCGCAGCAAAATGAAGCCTCTTTGACAAATAATTTGCAAAAGGCAGAGGAGACCGTAAAAAACTCGCTTGTTAGGTCTTCGGGCGGGAAGGTAACCAGAAAGAAAGTGGAAAAATACAATCTTTCGCTTCATGAAGCCAGCTTTTATGAGCAACTGGGAAAAACCGGAAAAGCTGCCTGTAGCTTATGTCCGCATTCCTGCGTGCTTGATGAGGGTGAGGCCGGCCATTGCCGCGTCCGGGCTAATGTAGAGGGTAAGTTGCGCTCTTTGGTATATGCCCGTCCGATTACGATGCATCTGGATCCCATTGAGAAAAAACCGTTTTTTCATTTTCAGCCTACAGAGAAAACATTGTCTGTTGCTACGGCAGGGTGTAATATGCGATGCCGCAATTGTCAGAACTGGCACATCAGCCAGTTGTCTCCTTTTGAAATGGATGAAGTTAAAGTAAAAAGCCCCAAAGAGATTATTAAGCTGGCAAAAAGTAACAATGCAGACATTATTTCTTATACGTACAATGATCCGATTGTATTTTATGAATATATGTTTGATATAGCCAAACTGGCGCATGCCAATGATATCAAAAACACTATGGTTACGGCCGGTCATATCAACAAAAAACCACTTAGAAAACTTTGTCAATACATGGATGCTGTGACCCTGGATGTTAAAGGTATGACGAATGAATTCTACCGTCGTTTTAATACAGGACGGCTTGATCCTGTGTTGGATGCGCTAAAGGTTATAGATGAAGAGGGTGTATGGCTTGAGGTCAGTTATCTGGTGATTCCGGGAGAAAATGATAGTGAAAAAGATTTTAAAAAGTTCTCAAAATGGGTTAAGGATAATTTAGGTCATGGAACACCGGTACATTTTTTACGTTTTTTCCCGAAGTTCAAGATGAAATCCAAACCGGCTACACCTGTTTCCACTCTTGAGCAGGCCAGGGGAATTGCCCTGGAAACAGGTCTGGACTATGTCTATCTTGGCAATGTGAGAAATTCCGATGCTGAAAATACCTATTGCCCGAATTGCAATAAAAAGATTATTGACAGGAGCGGATACAGGATCAATGAATTACATATTGATGGTGGTAAATGTGCGTATTGCGGAACATCCATAAACGGCATATGGAAATAAACAACAGGAAATATGGTAAATACCTGATGAGACTATTCTTTCTTGTCAGTTTTACAGCTCTTCTGACACAAGTGATATTCATGCGACAGAGTCTTTTGCTGTTTGAGCAATCGGAATATGTTGTCAGTGTGTTTTTGTTTTTCTGGTTGGCCGCCAATGGATTGGGTCTGTATCTCGGAGGCAGGCGTAAAACCGGAGAACACTTTTTTTTAAGAAGTATACAGGGCTATGCTTTGGTGATACTTTTGTTTTATTACGGACTGCATTTTATACGGCCCCTTTTACTCCGGATGAAAACCGCTGAAACGCTTACGGCGGGATTTGTTTTAACTGTAGTGTGTATTGTGTTGCCGAGTTTTTACAATGGCTGGTTATTTTCCCAATTTTCCATTTTCAGACAAGGTCAAAAGCCTGTTTTAGGTCTATATAAAACTGAGGCACTTGCTTTTTTTCTCGCCGGAGCTGCTTCTACAGCGGTTGTTTACTTTTTTTCTGATTTTTATCTGCTGGCTGCAGGTCTTGTCTTAATTCACGGCTTCATTCTTATGCGAAATCCCGATGTCAAAAAAGTGCTTCTGGCGCTTTTATTGCCATTGATGCTTTTGGTCTATCCCCGGGTTCAGGAAACGTCCTGGCAGTTTTTATTTCCCGGCCATGAATTAATAAGCAGTGAGCAGACCTTTTCGGGACAGGTAGATATTTTGAGTCCTGAAAAGAAAAATGATCGTCTGCTTTTATTTCAGGGAGCTCCGGTAAACACAACCAAGCCACCGGCTGCCCCTGAGGAGTCGTCATTTCCCGCTATTGCTCAATCCGAAACAGATAATCCACAAGTTCTGATTGCTGGCAGTGACATTCTTTCGCTGTTGAAGGGGTTTTCATATACACAAATCCGTGATATCGATATTTTAATCAATGATCCGCTATATTTTGAAAAAATCAGGAAAGCATTCCCGCCTCCGGTGAAGAAAATGCTGAAGCATGATAATTTAAATATTGTTCATAGTTCCATACAAAATCATTTAAGGAATCATACGCATCAGTATGATCTGATTTATCTCAGTGAGCATAAACCTTCGCTGATGGAGAATGCGTTGCTCTATTTTCCTCAGAATATCCGCATTATGAAATCGGGATTGACCGGAAGTGGAACCTTAAGCCTTTTATTTAGTGCTGAAGCTGCTTATACCGGACAAATTAGCCGTAGCTTGAAAGGCAGCGTTTTCAATTCAATGAATAACATTTTCCCTTCTACCTCAATTTTTGCACTGGATAATTATACTGTTTTGCTCGGTTCCCGGGATACCTTGCAGAAATCTTTTGAAACGATGAATCGCCGGCTACAACAAAAAGGAATACAAAGCATGTATTTTTCCTCTGTAAATGTGGGGAACCGGATGCAAAATCAAAAAGCAATCGGCGTAAAGAAAATAGAGGCCTATACAGATGAACTTTCGTTTAATAAGCCCGTGACCTATCTTGCCGGATTATTAAAGATGATAGAAAATTATTCTGTGAATACTGCCAATTCCCTAATGACATTTACACAAAACGTTTATTCCCGTTCTCTTTACTGGCAGTCCGGTGTTCTTATTGTATTAACGGCTTTGTTCTATTTTTTTGTCAGACACTCACCCCGCACCGGAATTGTTTTTCATGCCGGATTTACGGGAATTGCAGCACAGATGATGTTTATTTATCTTTATCAGCTGCATTTTGGAAATATTTATCTCTTGATTGGAATGCTTGTCGCTTTATTTATGGTTGGTTTGGTTGCAGGCCTTCTTGTCAGCCCCGGTAAAAAATTCTATTATCTGCCGTTTTTAACATTGCTTGTTGTTATCCTGCTGATCGTTACCTTGTTTCTGATACGGTCCAGAGCAATAGCCTTTATTGGTATGTTTATGTCAGGATTTTATACCGGGATAACGTTTGTGGTAAATAATTCTATTAAGTCAAAAGAGCCGGTGTCCGGGTTAAAGTTATACATTAGCGATTTATTCGGCGGATTAGTGGGGAATCTTGTTATCCCTGTTCTGCTTATTCCGCTTTTAGGGTTTTATATGCCTCTTTTTCTGTTTTTGACTACCGGGCTGATTACTATTTGGTTCCAGAGAAAATCACTCGCATGATAATATGAAGCTTCCATGCTGATGCGTTTGGCACACAGGAAGATGATTAAATGCGAAGCGGCGAGTTGGCGTTGATGCGTTGATGCGAGAGAGCGACTTAAGAGACTTAAGAGTCCCGATAGCTATCAGGATTAGAGAACGAAGAGACGAAGAGAATGAGTAGTGAGTAGTGAGTGGTGAGTTGGCGAACTGCCGGAAAGCTGATTCAGTGTGCAGTGGGCTTCCCCTTTATGGGCCAGGGGTGCGCGAAGGGAAAAGATGCGTCCCGATAGCTATCGGGATTAGCGAACGAAGAGAACTAAGAGACATAGAGAAAAGCGAACCCCGGTGAAACAGCTCCAGCCGTCGCGTTTCATCCCGTTTGATTGGAGTAAAATCAATGGGACAAGCGGGGCAAGCATAACACGGAACAACGAACAAGGAACACAGAACAAAATTTTAATCATATGATGATGATCAAAAAAATACAGATAAAATCATACGTTTACTAACATGAACCATTATCCTTTAGAAACTGTTATAGTTAAATATAAAATCATAACTTTAGGAGGCAATATGAAGTATAATTTATTAAGTGATACCGGACTTTTTGTTTCGGAATTGTGTTTTGGAGCGATGAGTTTTGGAGGCACCGGGATGTGGCAAAATATAGGCCAGGTTCAGCAGGACGAAGCCAATAAGATGGTCAGCAGGGCTCTGGATGCAGGCATTAATTTTTTTGATACGGCTAATGTCTATTCAAAAGGTCTTTCCGAGGAAATTCTGGGAAAAGCACTTGGTTCCCGGAGGAAAGATGTTGTCCTGGCAACAAAAGTACGCGGCCGCATGGGCGAAGGAGTTAATGATCTGGGCTTGTCACGGGTTCACATCAGACAGCAGGTAGAAGAGAGCCTGAAAAGACTCGGCACGGATTATATCGACCTCTATCAGATTCATGGCCTTGATATTTACACTTCTTTTGAAGATACTATGCAAACCCTGAATGATCTGGTCAGGGAGGGAAAAGTTAGATATATCGGGGCATCTAATCACATGGCCTGGCAGATAACAAAAATGAATGGAATTGCTGAAAAACACGGATGGGATAAATTCAAAACTTTACAGGCTTATTATTCCGTTGGTGCGCGTGATCTGGAGCGGGAAACAGTCCCCATGCTGAAAGATCAGAATATGGGGTTGATGGTCTGGAGCCCATTATCAGGAGGATTTCTCAGCGGGAAATACAAGCGCAATCAATCACCGCAGAGTGATGCCCGCAGGAAAGATTTTGATTTTCCGCCGATCAATAAAGAAAGAGCGTATGATATTGTAGAGGTAATGGAAGAGATCGGTGCTAATCATAACGCTTCTGTTGCACAGGTTGCTCTGGCATGGCTTCGTCATAAAGAAGTGGTGACCAGCATTATTATCGGAGTTAAGCGTATGGATCAGCTGGAAGATAATATAAAATCTACGGAAATCCGGTTTTCGCAGGATGAACTAAACAAGCTGGATGAGATCAGCAGGCCGGAACCGGAATATCCCGGCTGGATGACCGAGCGTATGCAAGCAGACCGGAATCCCAACACGCCACAGCAGTAATCAAACTTCACAAGAGTTGTGAGAATATAAGACGAGCTCTGTTGATGCGGGGATCGTCTTATTGCGTTAGTACACAGGAGCATCTTGAATTTTAAGGCCTGTTGCTTTTTTGTCCAACAAAATAATCTTCTTTATTTTCAAATAATACGTTAAAAGTTGTCAGACTACCGTATATACGGGTGATGTATTGTTGAAGGTTAATTTTATCCTCATCGGAGAGTTGCTTATGGCTGTTTATGTTTTGTTCCAGCACACGCAGCCTGTCTCTGAGCATGACAATTTTGTGGAAGAATGAATCAATGGGAATTTCTTTTTCTTTAAGATTTTCATCTCCGGGTTTAATTATCATGCGGCCGCCGCTCCATTTTTCTCCCAGGGGAATGCTTTTTTGAAGGCCTCCGTAGCGGTCTAATACATCAATCAATACGTTTTCCACGTCCTCTAAATTGAGTTCCGAAGAGGTTTTATCGGCATCTTCCGGCTCCTCAAGAATATCTGCCTCCAGCCGTTTCTTAGAAAACTGGACCTCTCCGCCGCGTACAAATATGATATTTACTGTGCTCAGGTCTTTAGCGCTAACCACTCCTTCGCCGTATTTTTCATGGTCTATGCGGGTTCCTATACTTAATTCTTGTTCCATAATTTGTATTCAATTTTTCCTGTAGTTTATGACATAAGAATAAAAAACGAAAATACCGAAAAAACACCAATTCAGGAGGGATAATTCGAGGAATAATATTTTATAAAACTATTTCTCCCTGTTATTCCAGTTATATGCTTTTACGGAGTCCAGCAGATATTCATACATTTTGTCTTTTAATAAATGTTCAAAGATAATTGCAGGAATTGTACCAATTGCAACATTAATAGCTACGTCGGGAAAGTTTATACCGGTAGGGTTGACTATCAGATCTACTTTGTCTTCGAAAAAATTTGGTTCAGGGTATACAAATTTAAAAAATCTCACTGTGGTTATACCAATATATGTTAAAGTATATAGGTCAATGCCGGCTTCTACATATTGCATTCGCCGATGTTTTTTTAGATACTTCATGCTTTTGCTATTTTTCCTGAATTCATGCTTGATGTTTTTGTAGCGCAAGCGTTTAGGTTTTTGCTTTTCACGGTTATAGAAATAATGTTTAAACTTTAATTTTACTTGTCCTTTTTCAATAACTGTGGCACCAAAAACATTTATATTTCCGTCTATTATTTTATTCGCAAGATGTACGTTTTTTTTCCTTGCTATATCGTCAACAATAGCTAAATAAACGGAATCCATCATTATAAAACGTGCCCTGGAAAAATTGTATTTTTTATCATTTATTTGAATATAATTATCACGATTTATATATAATTTGTACGTTGTATCATTTATGTTAAAATAAGTATGGTAAGAGGGCATAATACTGCTTTGAAAACATCCCTCATTGTCTGCATTAGAAGGATTGATATGTATATCATCACCATAAACATATTCTCCATTATTTAAATAGATAAAATTTGCATGGTTTCCCACTTCCTCATCCTGGGCGAAAGAAACATTTACACTTCCTATTGTGACGATAAGGACGATGTATATGATTTTACGTACCATGGACAGTTATTATAATAATTTAATGAAATAGGGTTATTTGTTCATTTTACTTTCAAAATTATAATTTTCTAGAGAATAAAAAAAATCCTCACTAAAATTTTTGCTCTTTTGAGTAAAACTTTGCTGTATAAAAATTGATTATTAAACGAGTGTGGTTTTAGGAGGTGTTTCCGGGCTAAGATAAAAACAAAAAATGTAGGTTTATTTGAATTGTTGTATAATAATCAGATAAGCAATCAAATATAACTTTTTGCTTCATTTTCATAAATAATTCAGGTTAAATATGTATGTCATACTAAAAAAGAATTCTATATTTAGGGCGACAAACCTAAAAACCAATTTTATGGAAGAAGTTTTACATGTTATTAACGGTGTAATTGAAGGCTATAATAAGTATGTCGGGGGTTATTTGTTATTGTTGATTCTGGTACCCACCGGCGTTTTCTTTGCCTTCCGGTTTAAATTTTTGCATGTGCGTTACTTTCGTCATGCCTTGGGTGTAATCACGGGCAAATATGACAGAAAGGAAGACAAAGGAGACATCAACCATTTCCGGGCGCTGACGACAGCCTTATCTGCCACGGTAGGCACTGGTAATGTTGTTGGTGTGGCTTTGGCCATTTACTATGGAGGTCCCGGCGCGATTTTCTGGATGTGGGTCACCGGTTTTTTCGGCATGATGACAAAATTTGTTGAGTGTACGTTATCGCAAAAGTTCCGTGGTGTGCATGAGGACGGAACGATAGCCGGAGGTCCGATGTATTACATGGAATTCGGGCTTAAAGAAAAACTGGGCAAGTTTGCTAAGGTTTTGGCTATGATATTTGGTGTAGCTACGATTTTATGCTCATTAGGAACAGGTAATATGGCACAGTCTAATTCAATGTCTGATATCTTGAAGGAAAGTTATAATTTACAGACTTGGATTTCCGGAGCTATTATTGCATCATTGGTCCTTCTGGTAATTATCGGAGGGATAAAAAGGATTGCGAATGTTACTTCGAAGCTTGTCCCATTTATGGCTATTATTTATTTTCTCAGTGCATTTATTATTCTGGGGACATTTTATTATGCTATCCCTGAAGCATTCTCTATGATTGTTACTGATGCCTTCACCGGTACAGCAGCTAAAGGAGGATTTTTAGGATCCGCATTTATTATTACGCTTCGCTATGGTGTTTCTCGTGGGTTGTTTTCCAACGAAGCCGGTCAGGGATCGGCAGCGATAGCGCACTCGGCAGCCAAAACTACTTACCCGGTCCGTGAAGGCCTCGTAGCTTCGCTGGGCCCTTTTATTGATACCATTCTTGTATGTACGATCACAGCGCTGGTGATTATTGTTACCGGTGCCTGGATGTCAGGTGAAGAAGGAGTAGCTATGACTGTCACGGGTTTTACTGACGGATTAAGTCCCCTAAACTTAGGCCATCTGGCTAAACATATTATTTCCGGATCATTATTAATGTTTGCTTTCTCTACGATGATCAGCTGGTCTTATTATGGATCACAGGCTACAGCTTATGTCTTTGGCTGGAAGCATGTTACCCTCTATCGGGTTATCTTTGGTGTCTTTGTTTTTCTTGGGGCCCTCGGAAAGATAGGCATAGTCTGGAATTTTGTTGATATGGTCATCACTTTTATGACAATCCCCAACCTGATCGCACTTCTTTTACTCACACCGATAGTGGCTAAAGAAGTGAAAAGCTACTTTAGAGAGTATCCGAAATTTGATAGATAAATAAAAACAACATATCGAAAATCAGAGGGAGATAAAAAGAACTCCGGTTGGGATAATCAATAAGAATTTTGTTCCCGGTCGGAGTTCTTTGTTTTTTAATCTGGCAGAATTTATTGTCATGGTCGGCTATGCTAATGCGCTTTAGCAAATAGTGTGAAATTTACAGGGATCGCCTATGTGCATAGTTTAAAGAGAAAGCCTGACACCAGGCTACTTTTTGCGAATTCCAGCCTTTTTAATTAAAAATTAGATCATATTATTTAAGATTAATGATAAATATGGGGCAACACCTGTCTATTCGATCATTATTTTCCGGGTTACGATAAAGTTTTTATTTTCAATGACAAACAGATAATTCCCGCTTTTCTCATCCGAGAGATCGATACTTCTGTTTTTTTCATCCGTTGCCTGTAAATCCCGGATCAGCTTTCCGCTAAGATCATAGACTGATATGTTGAGATTATAGTCGATTGAGTCCGGGATTTCAATTTTTACAATTCCCGGGGAAGGGTTGGGATATATTTTTATTCCGGTTTCTGTTTCGGGATTTCCGTTGGATGTGATGTTAGCTATAAGTGTAGATGTATCGCTGCAACTATGATCATTTTGGACAATGAGTTCAGTTTCATAGTTCCCCGGCGATGAGTATATAACATGCACGGAGCTATCCTGGCTTGTCTGCGGTGAAGCTGCCGGCCCGAACGACCATTGCCGGCCGGTTAAAGCATAGGAAGCAGCGCCTGCTGTGGATGCATCTGAAAAGATAATCTCATCCGATTCTTCCCATTGATAATCAATGTTTGCTTTTGGACTGGCATTAACCTGCAAAGGAATATCTGTCATGGAGTCTTTACATCCAAAAGGAGAGATGGCTTCAAGAGAAATTTTATAAGTTCCCCTGGCATTGTAAACGTGAGAAGGGCTTTGCTGGGTACTGCTGTTGCCATCTCCGAAATTCCAGTTCCATGAACAGGAAGATGGTGTAGTTTGATTGGAAAATGAAATGGGAGCACCGGTGCAGCCCTGCATAGTGCCTGGCGTAAAACTAATTGAAGGAAGGGGATGAACTTCCACTGTTTTGGTGTTTTGTGGGGAAATACAAGAATCCGATACGGTCAGGGATATGTTTTTTGCCCCGCTTTGGGCAAACTGTATGCTGTGGGGACCCTGGCCGTTTAAAGTCGTTCCTTCGATATTCCAGCTATAGGATGCGGAAGCAGGGGCATTTCCTGTATAATTTAGCGTGAGGGAATCCCCGGCGCAGAGATTACTGTCAGAGATGCTGAAATCGGCGGAGGGAGCAGGATATACAGTTATACATACGGTGTCCGTACTGGAGTCAATGCTGTCTGAGACAGTTACCGCAAAGCAGGTATCGAGGGGCTTATTCCCGGTGTTTATTAGTGTTATGTCAGAAGGGTTTAAAGTCGTCGGACCATGGCTCCAGGAGACAGTGTAACTACTGCTGCCGCCTGTACTAAGTATTTTAACGTTATCCAGTCCCCAGGTATCATAGCCAAAAGCAGAATTCGTAGGTTGTGTCCATCGCAAACGTGTATTGACGGTAAGGGCTGAGGAGGGGATTGTATTCTCGTATTTATTCCAGAAATATAATTCATTGGTTTGTTGTGAAGTAGGATCCCAGTATCCACCGCTGCCCGGGTTGATCGTATTAAAAGGTGGTCCTGAAGTTGTACTTCCGGTAGGCTTCTGATCTGTTCCGGGAAAATCTGTCCAGGAAGTTCCCCCATCAGTGGAATATTGTAGGTGAACGCCTTCATTAGGATTGGGATAATTACAGTCGCTGCTTCCTATAGTACGCCCATATCGCATCCACCATTTAATAGTAGCGCCTCCTGAGGAGAGATCCAAGTCTTTGGTTGTAACATGACGTGATATACCACCCTGAAACCAGATATATGTGCTGTCGGGTCCCGGACCACATAATTCTTGTAAAACACCACCTGATTTTGAATCCCATTTTGCACCTAACGAGTCAGCGTTGAAAGTTTCTATTAGAATATTTCCACAGCCACCGGTAGCAGACAAATTAACAGTTTCACCTGAACAAATCGAAGTTGGAGAGGCATTGGCCGTAACCTGGCAATTTTGGGATTTTATTGAGCAAAAGTTCAGCATTATGAAAAATGCGAGTAAAAAGGCGAAAATAAATCGTTGACGTAACATAAGTTTTTTTTAGATTGTTGATTAGAAATTAAATAAATATGTTTGTTTGTGCATTTTTAGGCTACTATTTGTTTCGCACAATATTCCTTTAACTACCGCAACAATGTAACTTCTCCGGTCACTGATTTTTTCCTTCCATGCTGTGGGCCTCCGTACAACCTGTAATAGATCACATAAAAGTATGTGCCTTCTGCTGCCTGACTGCCATTAATTTTTCCGTCCCATCCACTTTGCATATCTTGCGTTTTAAAGACCTTTTTGCCCCACCGGTTAAAGATAACCATTTCAAAATCTGTGATGTTTTGGGTCTCAGGAGCAAAATGGTCATTATATCCATCTGCGTTAGGCGTAAAGACATTGGGAATTTTAAAATCCGGTTCACAATGATAAAACGAAATCGTATCCGAGGCCGTGCAAGCGCCTCTCCATACTTTTACCCAGTATTCACCAACTTCATCGGCATGAATGCTGTAAGTAGTATTTCCCGTGCTCCACAGATATTTATCACATCCTTTGAGCACCTGTAATTTTTTGGTTTCATGAAGACAAAGTGAAGTATCCTTACCCAGGGAAACTTCCGGCTTTTGGTCTTCCGTGACAACGATAGTATCGAACATGCTCCAGCAGTCTTTATAATCTTTTACGGAGATAAAAAAAGTATCCGGACTGGAAACCATCCGGTATTGCTGTGTCAGACTATCGCCCCAGAGGTATTCTTTGAACGCGGAGCCTGCATCTAACCGGAGCGTATCTCCTTCACAGAAAGCTGTGTCGTTTAAGGGAATTTCTATGGGCGGAGTTTCCGGTATGTTAACACTGTCATAAGCTCTACAAAGGCCGTTAGCTATGACTTCGATTGAGTAATTTCCGGATGTTTGGTTGTCAATGTAATGCGATGTGTCACCGGTTTCCCAGAAATAGGCATAACTAACGGAACTATCCGGCACCAAAACTTCAGCATACCCATCGCTGCCGCCATGACAGGTAGGTGATTTGGCCGTGAAGTCCAGGCTGAGGTCACAAGCCAGGAAAGTAGAGTCTTCCACAACACAATCGCCTGCGTATGTAACCGTAATGTAATACCAGGCGGTGGAGTCTACAATGATAGAATCTGCGGTACTTCCTGTTGACCATTGATACTCCGTGCTTGAGGTACCGTTAAAATTCGTGGTATGCAAAGTTACTGTACCGCCTATTTGAAGATAAGTCGTGTCCGGCAAGCCATAAACGTAATTCGGCCCGTTTTGAAATATCCAGTTGTCATTATTGCTGACGTCATCACTAAAGTCACCGGCATAAAAGGTAGCGTTTCCAAGCGCTTTTATATCCTGCATATTGATGTAATCTCCCAGCACATCCGTGCCGTTTTTCTTTACCTGAGCCTGCTGATTTGTTGAGGTCGATTCCAGATTGATGTAGAAACAATTATTGCCACGTACCTGCCAATGATCATAAATACGTTGTGTTTCAGTATGGTCAAGGCTGTATGTGTGTCCGGGGTTGAAGATCAATGTGTCGGATTTGGATTTCCCGGTTATTGTAGCATCGCTTTCAAAAGAAAGTGTGTTAAAAATCCCTTCTGCCTGTATTTGTTTTAAATATGATGCCCCGTTGGGTTGTTTGAAAAAAACATTATGGTATTGTTGCTGGCCTCCGTTTTCCAGATTCATCTCCAACGGTAAATTTGATGTTGTATCGATTAAAGATATCAATGATTGTCCGGCATTCAGGGTGAAATTATCTCCATTGATTTCCCATTTTCTGTTGACAAAAATCGTGGAATTATCCAATGAAAGGGTTCTGTTTTTGTCGTTGTTTGCAATGAAATTTTTACATAAAACAGTTTTTCCATTGGTATTCAGGTTTCCTTCAAGGAAAGTAATTTTATTTTTGATTTTAAACGAGTCCAGCAATGTCCATTCGCCTCCGTTTCTGAAGTATACATTGTTAAACGTATCACCTGCGGTTGTTATGGTCTCTCCTGAGGTGTCGGAGTTGAAATTAACCGTTTGCAGGTTGCTTTCCATACTATCAATTAACATTAAGGAGCCATGTATATTGATTGAGCCCACATCGAATAGCGGTTTGTAATTGGCTCCTGTCCAGTCCATGTCATGAGATTCCGGGGTTGTCGGCAACAGTGGGTATGAAACGCTGTTGGTATCTGTAACTGTTTTACTGCTGTCATTAGGGAATGAATGATCATCAAAATAAACATTATCTTTTTTAGTTGGAATACAAGCTCCTCCCGGACCTCCGCTACTGTATGACCAGTGCTGAGGGTCATACCAGTCTCCCTCGCCATTCACCCAATAAAGCTGTAAGGACGATGTTGGAGAAATGTTCCATCCGCTATTGTTTCCCAAATCATAAGATTGACTCGCATTATAGTTTACATTTACGATAGCATTTAAATCTCTAAGTTGTAAATAACTTCCGTTTACATCTCCGTTTATCTTCAGTATGTTAGCCTGAAGCCCTTTTTCTTCAGAACATATTTTAATGTAATTGTTACAATCCGTATTGAGCTCCCATTCATTGATTATTGTTTGGGTTTCATCATGTTCAAGATTATATGCTCTTGACGGGGAAAACACCAGGGTGTCGAATTTATTCGGACCGAAAAGGGAACCGTTATTTAAAAAGGTAACTTTATTGTATCTTACATCAGGATTAAAGGTTTGAATTTTTCCTTTATTTCCTTTGTTAATGGAATCTGTGCTTGAAAACAAGATTTTATCATAATGCGTATTTCCTGTGCCTGAATTAAAGAAGAATCCCTGATTTCCGGACATTTCTATCAGCGAATTGGTGTGATAAAGCGTTAAGCTGTCGCACTTCATGCTGTATGCTTTCTTGTCTTTACCACCCGCTTTGATTTCCATATAAGAAGACGAAAGGTCCAGGGTTTTGGTACGCGAATGTTCGGAAAGAAATCTGCCGGTAATCAATCCGTTCCCATTCAGATTAAGGTCACCAACTAAAAACAAAACATCAGCATCCACATCAGTAAAAAGAGTGTCAGAGAGGGTCCATCCGCCGTAAACGCCTTCAAAGATCACATCATTCTTAAAGATATTCTTAGCGCTGTAAATTGTATTGCCTTGATTTTTTGATGAAAAGAATGTTTCGCCTTTATAATCTAAGCTCATAGTTGAGCTATCTTTTAATGTGAGGCTGCCGAAAATTCTGAGTCTTTTGTTTTCTTTTCCTGCCAGCGAAGGATTAAGAGTAGCATTACTCCAGTCCATGTCTTTGCTGAATGCATTAAAACAATCTATGAAAACAGTATCTCCGTTTGAATTAAAGGAACTTGCATCGAAGTAAACATCAACAAAAGGAGTCGGCAGGCATGCGCCACCCGCTCCGCCGCTACTGTAAGACCAGTGCGAAGTGTCACTCCAGTTTCCTTCTCCGCCAACCCAATAATGATCCTGACCTGCAGGAGCAGTGAATGTCCAGCCGGGATTTCCTCCTTTATCAGCCGAATTATTGGCCATGAAATTTGCTCCCCCGCCGGCAGCTACTCTCATCATCAATACATTTTCAACAGAGATGGTGCCGGAGGAAGATAAAATGGTTGCCGTATCGCTAATAACATTAGATTTCATAGTAATCCAGCCTTCACAGCCTCCCTGAGCCCCAAGATGATTATTTATGGTTTGTGGATAGCCACCCTGAAATTCATAGACACGATCCTGTGCTAACATCAGGCTGTCGAACACTCCGGCCCCCTTCAGCAAAGCGTTGCTATTGAAGGTTACTTTATTGAATGCTGTGTTGTCATCATTAACAATTTTGAGTTCTCCTTCCGTATTCCGGAAGTTTACGTTATGATAAACTACTCCGCCCAGTAGCATGTTTCTCATAATGCTTTCCGGATTCCGTAGATTTATTAAGGATGTCCCCGGGTTCACTGTAAGAGAATCTTGTTTTACAACCCAGGATGAGTCCTGCCAGACATCGATAGTGGTGTTAGCCAGTGTCAAAACTCTTTTTTCTGTTGTTTGTGACCAAAATCTGGGAGTCGTGATATACTGTCCGTTAGTATTAAGATTCCCTTTTTTAAAAGATATTTTCGCGGCTGGGATAGCGTTATTTTCTCTTTTCAGACTATCCAGCAGGGTCCATCCTCCGTCCCCGTTAAAAACAACATCTCCCGAAAAGGATATATTTCCTGTCTTAATGGTTTCACCCATGTCGGATGAACAAAATATAACCTGCTCGGACTGTAAGTCTACCTGATTATCGAAGTCAAGCGAGCCATGTACTTCCAGCGTATTATCGCCTGCCATTGTCATAGGGGAGCTTGAATTGATATTCCAGGTAAAATCATGGCATTTGGCAAGCGTATCCGGAGCTCCATAAGAGATGGTTCCCCCGTTTCCCGAATTTTGGTCAATAATTACATTGTCGTATTGTGTTGGTGGGCATTCACCGGAGGGCCCGCCACTGCTTAAAGACCAATTGGTGGTGTCGTGCCAGACTCCTGATGAATTTACCCAGTATAATGTACGGGGATTTGGGCTGGTAAAGTTCCAGCCCGGATTATTTCCCAGATCTTTGGAGTTTTCAGCATTAAAGGTAGCACCTCCCGTAGCATGAATGTTTTTAAGCTTTACATATTCTATGTCAATAGTTCCCGAGTTTTTAGAAAAGGTTGTGGTACCGGTAGACAGAATACTGGTGTTTTTTACACAATTTCCGTTTGGCTTAATATCTCCTGAAAATGTTTTTGTATAACCCTCCGCAACAGACAGATTAGTTCCATTATGCAAAATAAGGTCATGAATATTATGATTGCCTGATAGCCTTCCATGATCAAAATATTCGATGTTATGAAAGCTGATTAAGTTGGAAGCTGTTGAAATGCCTCCGAATTTAGATTTTACAGTGATGTCGTAGAAAGAAAGGTCCGGAGTATTATGAACTTTAAACTGAAAGATATTTGGATCTCCTGATAATAAAACGATTTCAGAAGTTCCGGGAGATACCGATATGTTTGGCCCCATGATATTAACCTGGCCCAGTATGGAAATTTCCGAACTGCTTAACTCAAGACTGCGCGTATTTGATGTGATTGACTGTAGTTTGTTGATAGCCACATTGTTGTCATTTAAGTTTAAGGTGCCGTTATTGAGATTGATTGTTTTAGCCTCAAAAAAGCCTTCTAAAAACCACTCTCCGCCGTTGCCTTTGAAATTAACAGTGGAAAACTCATGGTTAGCCGGGTTGATAATGTTTCCCTGGTTTTTGGAGTTAAAATTCAATGTGATGTCTGAAGGCCATCTCATTTTATTCTGGAAGTCTAAAGAACCATGAATGTTAAATGTATGACAAACGCCCTGAAAGCTAACGGAGTCTGCATTGTCAACAATAAAATTACTGCAGGAGAGAGTATGGGTATTCAGGTTAACGACCTGACCCGGAGAAGAAAATGAATTTGCATCAAAAATGACGTTATCGGATGCGGTAGGTGCTTGCAGGTGATTTATATTGCCACCGGAAGATTTCGCCCAATGATTGATATCCGTCCAGTCGCCACTGCCACCGACCCAGTAATAATCAGCCGTATAAGCCGGAGATAGAGCGATAAGAAAGATTATAGTGAAAAGAGTAAATCTTTTTAGCATATCATTAACAAATTGTTCTGTTTTTAAGACACGGTGAATTGCCCAAAAGTTTAATAAAGATATAAAAAAAATTAACTTGTTGGAATTTAATTTAATATAAATTTTTATGAGGCCATTAAATATAGCCTGAAACCCCTGGTGTCAATCAAAAGGCGTATATATTTTTTTGAAACTTTTTTGCTAAACCAAAGGACTTTATGAGGATAGCACCCCGATTTATTGAAGGGATCATAAATTGCGTTTAACGTCGTAAAAAAATTAATCCTCTGTATCCGCCATTCGCCAATCGGCGGATCAGAGGATTTCAAATATGTGTAGCAACGCAGCAGAAATCGGACATTATAGACCAGACACTAATTACTTTTTCTTATTTTTGTCAGGACTAAAAGCGCGCAATAATGAAACAAATTATAGACTTCACGGTAGTGTCTAACAAGACCTTAAACCATGAGCACTTTGTGCTGGAGCTAAAGCCGGACAAGCCACTGCCTGAAATATCCGCAGGACAGTTTGTTGAGGTTCGTGTGGATGGCTCGGAAAACACGATGCTCCGCCGTCCTATTTCTGTCCATGACGTGGATTACGACAAAAATATCCTAAGTCTTTTTATTAAAAAAGTAGGAGAGGGCACCCGTCATTTGAGTGAGTTGACGGAAGGTGACAATCTGAACCTCATCTTGCCTTTAGGAAATGGTTTTACTATTCCTGACAGCAGTAATGTTTTGCTTGTGGGCGGAGGATGCGGCGTGGCGCCTATGCTTTACCTGGCCCGCAAGATAGCGGAAAAGGGGCTTAGGCCGTTCATTTTGCTCGGAGGTAAAACGAAAACTGATATTTCCGGTATTGCTGCTTATCAGGCCTTTGGAAAAGTGGCGATAACAACAGAAGATGGTTCGGAAGGAGAGAAAGGCTTTGTCAGCGATCATCCCTGGATGAAGCAGGAGACTCCGGATTTCAAGCTGCTTTATGCCTGTGGCCCGGAGCCCATGATGAAAGCGGTAAACGATTTTGGAAAAAAGCATGAGATCGATACAGAAGTATCCCTGGAACATACGATGGCCTGTGGCTTCGGTGCCTGCCTGACTTGTGTGGTAGATACAACCAAAGGACATCAACTAACCTGCAAAGACGGACCTGTTTTTAACACAAAAGAATTGAAATGGTAAACCTGAACGTAAATATTGACAAGCTGAAGCTGAAAAATCCCATTATGACAGCTTCCGGTACTTTTGGCTATGGGCCCGAATTTGATGATTTTATTCATGTGGACGATCTGGGAGGGATCGTGGTCAAAGGGACGACGGGCAAACACCGCGAGGGAAATCCTTATCCGCGCATGGCTGAAACCCCGATGGGCATGCTTAATGCTGTCGGACTGCAAAATGTGGGTGTCGATCATTTTATTTCCGATATCTATCCACAGATCAAAGATTACAATACGAATGTGTTGGTTAATGTGTCCGGATCTACTATTGACGAATATCTGGAGGTAGCGGAAAAGATCAATGCTCTGGAAAAGATACCGGGTATTGAGCTGAATATTTCCTGTCCGAATGTGAAAGAAGGCGGCATGGCTTTTGGAACAAGTTGTCCCTCGGCTCAGGCTGTGGTGGAGGAAGTACGTAAAGTTTATAAAAAAACGCTTATTGTTAAACTTTCGCCAAATGTTACTGATGTCACAGAAATTGCCCGGGTAGTAACAGAAGCCGGTGCTGATGCGCTTTCTCTTATTAACACATTGTTGGGCATGGCTATTGACGCCGAAAAACAATCGCCAATACTTTCCACGGTTACCGGAGGATTATCCGGTCCGGCGGTGAAGCCTGTTGCTTTACGTATGGTATGGCAGGTAGCCAACGCCGTGGATGTTCCTTTGATCGGAATGGGAGGCATACGCAATGCTACCGATGTGATCGAATTTATGCTGGCCGGCGCAACCGCAGTGGAAATTGGTACGGCCAATTTCGTTGATCCACAGGTCACGGTAAAATGCATCGATGGAATCAAAGCATATATGCAACGCCATGGCGTGGATGATGTGAATGAGCTGATCGGAGCTTTGCGTAAATAGAACCGCTGAAAAAACAAAATAAAAGTCCTGTTATTCTTACTGATTAGAAGGATTTGTTTTTATTTAACAGGGGTTTGGTTGTCAGGTGTTTAGTGTTTGTCAAACAAAATACTATTAATCAGGGGCAATTTTTCCATTATTTGTCATAAATATCCAGGTCTTCTCTGTTAAGTTTTACAACTCTCGGGATATCCATGGGTAATCTTGTCAGTAGTTCGTAATTCAACTGGTTTGAGAAATCACCAAACGAGGCTACCGTAATTTCAGAGTCCCCTTGTTTCCCGATCATAACAACTTCATCACCTTTTTCTGTTTGGGGGACATCAGATATTCTGGCAATCAATAGATTCATGTTGACAATACCGATGACATCAACACGTTGTCCATGGATAAGCACTCGTCCCTGAAAACTGAGGGAACGGCTGTAGCCGTGGGCATATCCTACAGGTACTGTGGCAATTTTCATGTTGCTGCGGGCTATGTAGCTGGTTCCATAACCAATAAACTCCCCGGTTTTCACATTTTTTGTATTCATGACTTTGCTTTTCCAGGAAATCACGCGTTCCAGCGGGTCTTGTTTGTTTTCTTTTTTCCCGATAAAGTTGATGAACGTTTCTATGCTGGGCCAAAAGCCATATTGCATTATTCCGATCCGCGCCATATCCATAATTGTTTCCGGATAAGATAAGGCTGCGGCAGAACAGGCTGTATGGCGTTTTTTGGGGATCAGGTTATGGCTTACTACTTTTTTATAAGCACTGCGGTATCGGCGGATTTGGGTTTTTATACGTGCATGGTTGGCGATGCTTTCAGCTCCTGCATAATGAGTACAAAGACCTTCAAGGGAGAAAAGTTCTTCATGTTTTTTTAGTATCTCTATGGCTTTGGTGAGCTGCGTATTATTAAAACCGGTGCGGTTCATACCTGTTTCCACCTCCAGGTGGATCTTTGCAGGTTTGCCTACTTCCCGTGCAATTTCTAAAGCGGCTGACAAGCGGTCAAATTCAAAAACAAAAAACTCGATGTCGTTTTTTATTGCCCATCTCAAATCCTGATTTTCAATCATGCCCATGATCATGATCGTGGAGTTTTGCACACTGGCTTTATGCGCGCGAAAAGCTTCATCTGCATTGAATACGGAAAAATGATTAATGCCACACTCTTCGGCAAGTGGAACAAAAACCTCGATGCCATGCCCGTAAGCATTTCCTTTAATAACAGATGACAATGTTACATTGGGGCCCAGGTAGTTTTTAATGATTTGTAAATTGCTTTCCAGGGCTTTACGATTAATGTGTATGGTGGAAGTTGCAAACATTTATCTTTGGTTTTCTAATGTTAACGTTATAATTTCCATAAACATATTTAATCCGTAAGGAATTAATTTTTCAGGAAAATCATAATCTGGATTATGCAGGTCCGGCGTATTTTCCCCGGAGCCTAATGCAAACATAGCACCTTTATATTTTTGTGTAAAATAGCCGAAATCTTCCGACCACCGGTAGGGTTCATCCATCACCTTAAAATCAAAATTATTGTTTTGGGCAGCTTGCTTTACCACAGCATAGCAGTCCGGATGATTTTCTGTGGAAGAAAATTCTTCCGTCCAGTCGATTTCCACGTTTAAGCCGTGATTGTGAGCTATATCTTTAGCCTTATCTGTTGCTTTGCCTTTTAAGGTTTCCAAATCTTCATTTTGATAAGAACGAATTGTGCCCATCACTTCCGCGTATCCGGGAGTAGTTCCGAAAGCCTGTTCGCCCAGCCGGGCATGGATGACCGTTATCAGGGAGAAGTCATTCAGGTCATCTTTAACTTCTGTTACCAGATTGCTGAGCATTTCCACATTTTGAGCCATAGCTATTGCGGGGCTTAGCCCGTTTTCCGGCTCTGCTGCATGAGAAGTTTTGCCTTTCAGGCGGATAATCATTCCGATGGAAGCGCTGGCAAAAACACCTTCCCTGCTGAGGATCTGTCCGGCCGGTTTTCCGGGCAGGTTGTGAAGTCCAAACATGTAATCCGGTTTGATGTCTTTCATCTTTTCGTCATTAAGCATCTGCAGGGCTCCTTCTCCGGTTTCTTCTGCCGGCTGAAACAGCAGGATAACAGTCCCTTTTTCGGGCGGATTTTCGCGGAGCATTTCGGCCAGGCCGCTGACCATTGTCATGTGACCGTCATGGCCGCATTTATGAGAAATGTTATCTACCGAGGACGTATAGTCAAAATCATTGATCTCTTCTATCGGCAGCGCATCCAGCTCTGAACGTATCGCTACGACAGGCCCCGGCTTTCCGCTTTCGAAAAAGAAAGCCATACCTGTTTTACCGATCCCTTCAATGATTTTGGTTGGGTTTGCTTCAGTGATCAGTTGCTTTACACGTTGGGCCGTTTGGTATTCATGAAAAGCCAGTTCGGGATTTCTGTGCAGCTCGCGGCGGAAAGATTGTAAACGTTCAAGGTGATTTATGTTATGCTTCATAATGTGTTCCTGTTTTCGGGTTGATGAAAGGTGTTATTACCATGATGCAACTTAGTTATTTATTATGCAGGATTATCTTTTTGAATAATTCGTTGATTTTTAAAAATTGATGCAAGTCCGAAATATAAAATGGCTGATGCCGAGATGCCAAAAACATTTGCATCCAATCCATAAGGTAACTGAACGGGCAGCTCCGACAGAAGTACGGTTGTTGTACCACCACCGATCATAGCCACAATAGCTGCCGGCGTACTTTTGTTGCGGCCGTATAAGGCTACCAGCACCGGAACAAAAAGTCCGGATACCATAAATGCATAAGAATACAGCATCAAATCGAGGACATTGGTCATTTTCAGAGCCAGGATCAGAGCGATGGTGCCGATGGCAAGAGTCAGAACCTGAGAGGTCCTCAAAATTTCTTTTTTGCTTCGTTTGCGTTTTACCAATTTGTCCAGCATGTCCGTTTGCAGATTACCGGAAGCTGCCATTAAGCAGCTGTCGGCAGTTGACAGAATAGCTGAAAAATAGGCTGACATCATCAGTCCCATCAGTCCGACAGGAAGGATGTTCCTTAATAAGATGGGAAGTCCCATTTCTTCGTCAGCAGCGACATCGGGGCTGTAGCCCCATTCGACAAACAAGCCGGTTTCCAGGGCTACGCGGGCAAAAAGTCCGAGCATCACTCCCATAAATGCCATCACAGGATATTCAAAGACGCCGGCAATTAGCCATGCGCGCCGGGCTGTCTTCTCGTCCCGGCTTGCATAGATCCTCTGGTAGAGCGTCATACCCACAAACCAGATAGGTAAGATGGTAAACAGCCATTTGACAATCCGTTGCCAGGTTATGTTGGTTAGCTGTAAAAATTCCGGTTTTAAAACCTCCCTGATTGTTTCTATACCGCCAACAGCCTGATATCCCAAAGGTATTCCGATGAATACCAGGCCGCTCATCAGTATGATCCATTGTACCGTGTCGGTGTAGATAACAGCTTTCAGTCCGCCTAAAACCGTATAGATAACGGCTATGGTTCCCATAATTATCAGGGCTTGTTGCAGGTCTAATCCGTCAAATGTGGCGGATGCCAGCTTGGCACCGGCCAGCATTTGTGAGCTGGAAAACCCGATGTAGCCAATCCCGGAAATCAGTGCCGCGACAATGGCCACACGGTAATCAAAGAAATGCTCCAGGATCTGGGGGAAGGTGTACATGTTTTTCTGACGGGCGATCTGGAATACTTTCGGAATAAGCAATGCAGAAGCCATCCAGGCTCCGATTAAGCCGGTGAATAACATCCAGCTTCCCGAAAGGCCCATGACAAAGCCCAGACCGCCTAATCCTATAGAAAATCCACCACCTACATCAGTGGCTACTACGGATAAGCCAATATGGATGCTGCTCATTTTACGGCCTCCTACGTAATAATCGTCGGCGCTTTTGTTGAGGTGGAGGAATAAAAAGCCAATGCCCAGCATTGCGAGCATATACACAATAAAAATCGTAAGGTCTATCCAGTGCATAGGGTCGGATTATTGGTGCTAAATATCATAACGGATTAAAATACCGGCTTGTTCATTTCCCGGCAACCATGCGCAAAAATATTGATTTTCAAAAGTCGTAAAAATCGGGGGAAAAGACAAATTTTTTCTGTTTTCCATTTTGAACCAGTCCGGGAGGCTTTTCCCTTTTTGAGACGACTGATAAAAAAATTCTACAAAAAACTTGCTTTTCTAAATAATTCTTTGTTAGATTTGTATGAGAGCTAATAAAACCCATGGAGACAGATCACTCAAGATACATAAGTTTTCAGCTTTGGCGCGGCTTTGCTAAGCAATTGGCTGGCGGAAAATATTTATTTTCCTGCCGGTTAGCGAATTGTCGTGTTAATACTGCTATTTCCTCTCTCTCTCTCTCTCTCTCTCTCTCTCTCTCTCTCTCTCTCTACAGGTTCAGGTTATTCAGCAATATAAGAAGTTTTGCAATTGCATATTGCAGCATATATATCAGGGAAAAGAATTTTGTTTTGTGTTTACGTAACTT
>JAIPBW010000110.1 GCA_021738505.1 Bacteroidales bacterium
TTGGTTTTATGGTGCAAAATAATAAAAAATAACTTATAATTACCTATATAACAATCTAATATATGCTAATTTTATCAACAAATTTATCAACAGTCATACTATAAATTTGCTTGCTGGACTTTTCGGAGTGGGCTCAAGCTTACAATCCAAAAAATTACCGAAGGTGGAATTTTTGATCATGTCGGAGGAGGTTTTGCACGATATGCTACCGATAAAAAATGGCACGTGCCCCATTTTGAAAAAATGCTTTACGACAATGGCCAAATGCTAACACTATTGAGCAACGCTTATCGCCATGAGCAAAATCCGGAAATAGGCCGTTCCATCTACAAAACAATCGATTTTCTGAAAACTGAAATGGCGGACGCTAACCATGGGTTTTATTCTTCTTTGGATGCAGACAGTGAACATGAAGAAGGGAAATATTATGTCTGGACGAAAAAAGAAATTGAGGATGCTCTGGGTCCCGGGGCTGAATTATTTTGCGATTACTTCAATGTTACCCAAGCCGGAAACTGGGAAAATGGCAAAAACATACTGATCAAAACAAAGACGCCGGGAAAGGTATTTCAGAAGCACAATACAGAACCAAAACCGGGAGAAGAAACGATAAAACATTCGCTGGAAAAACTTAAGGCGATCCGCTCAAAACGGGAAAAGCCGGCCTTGGACAACAAGCAACTGGCATCATGGAATGCCTTGACTATTGAAGGACTGGTAAATGCTTTCCGGACATTTCAGGAAGAAGAATGGCTTGAAATGGCTAAAAATGCAGGGCATTTCCTAAAGACACATGCTCTGAATGAAAACAGCCTCTATAGAAACTGCCGGAAAGACCAATATGCGATCCCCGGCTTTCTGGAAGATTATGCTTTTACGATTCGCGCCATGACGGGATTATTTATGACTACTGCTGAAGAACACTGGCTGCAAACGGCACGTGATCTTCTTAGTTATGCCATAGACAATTTTAAAGATACGGACTCAGCCATGTTTTTCCAGACAGAGGCAAAAGACGCTCCCATTGGGATGCGCAAAATGGAAGTCATGGACAATGTTATTCCGTCTGCCAACTCAGTTATGGCCGAAAACCTTTTAAAAATAGCTATCCTGGACGAGAATTCGGACTACAGGGAACAGGCATCCCAAATGATTCAGGATATCAAGCCAAAGCTACAACACAACGGTCCCTTTTTTGCTCATTGGATGCGGGTTTATATGCAACTTGTAAATCCTCCATACGAAATTGCTGTGAGTGGACCGGAGGCTGAAACCAAAATCCGCGAGCTTCAAAAACACTACCTGCCGGACACCGTTCAGGCCTGGAGCAACCGGCCCTCGGATTTGCCATTGCTTAGAAACCGCTATTCGAAAGAAAAAACACGAATATTCGTTTGTCGCAATTATACCTGTGATGAACCTTGTGAAGAAATTAGCGAAGCTCTGGATAAATTAAATATCACTGCTTAAACCCCGTTCTGATCGTATTTTATGTAGAGATTGATGGAGATTGATGGAGATTGATTTTAAATGATATATGCTTTTATTCCGGTTTCATATGTTTAAAATTTTTCAAAATATTGATAATGTCATTATTATGTTTTCTTGCTTTTATCTCTTACTGTCATTTGCTTCGCGTCATTTATCCGTCTTCGACGGATGTCATTTGTAGTTTACCTTGTGAAACCTTTTTCTGTTTCACCAAGGTCATTTGCGCTTCGCGCGTCATTTCGCTTTACTATGCTCTAAGTCATTTTACTTCAGGGCTTTCTAAGACGGTTATATTTGAAAGCAACCGGACACAGAAGTATAGAAAATGACCATTAATGACCATCAATGACAACAAATGACTACTAATGACAATAGATGACACTGTTTTCTTTGCATTATCCAACTCGTCCAGCCCTTTAATCATTCTCCTGTGTGCCGAACGCCGCGCCATGGAGGTTTCATATGTGGATGATGAGCCGATCATAATGAAACTTGTTGATGTTCTTTTCTTTTAAATAAACTTTAGATTTATTATCTTTGTTGATAAAATAAGATACGTTACTTTAACGATTATTAATAAACACAAACCAATCAATAATCTTCATTGAATTTTAAAAGATCAATGGATTAAAAATACAAACACTATGAAAAAGATAAAAGTAGCAATTAATGGCTTTGGCCGGATAGGCCGGGTTACTTATCGTGAAATAATGAACCGTGAGAATATCGACGTTGTTGCTATCAATGACCTCACGGATGCTGGCTTTCTTGCTCATTTATTAAAAAATGACTCTGTTCACCGCCGTTTAGATGTGAATATTAAAGCGGAGAAGGATCAGTTGATCGTAGGAGATAAAAAGCTCAAAGTTTTTTCGGAAAAAGACCCGGAAAACCTTCCCTGGAAGGATTTAGGGGTAGATGTCGTTATTGAAGCTACAGGTATTTTCCTGGATAAAGAAGGAGCAGCAAAACATCTTAAAGCCGGAGCTCAAAAAGTTGTACTTTCAGCTCCTGCCAAAGGAGAGGGAATTGACTTTGTCGTGTTAGGTGTTAATGATCATATCCTCGACAAAAAAGATGATATCATTTCAAATTCCTCCTGCACAACAAATTGCGTAGCTCCCCTGGTCAAAGTGTTAAATGACACCTGGGGCATTGACAATGGGTTCCTCACAACGACTCATGCCTATACGGCAGACCAAAACATACAAGACGCTCCTCATAAAAAAGACATGCGCCGTGCACGTGCTGCTGCTGAAAATATTGTCCCCACATCCACAGGGGCTGCCAAAGCAGTAGTCAAGATCTTCCCGGAACTCGACGGAAAACTTGGTGGCTCTGCCATGCGGGTTCCCGTTATCGACGGATCCCTGACCGAGCTTACCGTTCTGCTCAAGAAAGAAGTGTCCGTAGAAGAAATCAACAAAACATTTAAGAAAGCAGCCGAAGAACATTTGAAAGGAATATTACAATATTCCGAAGAACCATTGGTTTCCACAGATATTATCGGAAATAAACATTCTTCCATCTTTGATTCGCAGCTTACTTCCGTAAACGGTGACCGCGGTAAACTGGTAAAGGTTGTTAGCTGGTATGATAACGAATACGGCTACTCCACCCGTCTGGTTGATCTGGTAGAAAAAATGGTACAGTAACCAATTGCGATTTTTAAAAATATCATCAGGCCAATGATTTTTAATGTCATTGGCCTTTTGTATTTTTACAACCAAACTCTAAATACTTTTTTCATGAAAGTGCTTTTCCTGGATACGGTACACCCACTTATTCAAAAAGAATTAGAAAGTGCAGGCTTTCTTTGCGAACAGTGGAACCAACAACAGCCAATTGAAGAAATTGCTGCTGATTATACCGGTTTCATTGTCCGGAGTAAGATAAAGATTACACAATCTGTATTAGATGCCTCCCCCAACCTGGAATTTATTGGACGCGTAGGTGCAGGGTTGGAAAACATTGACCTGGAATATGCTGAGCAAAAAGGAGTAAGAGTCTTCAATTCTCCTGAAGGAAACCGCGATGCTGTAGGAGAACATGCTTTAGGTATGTTGCTGGTTTTGCTTAATAATATGCTGATTGCGGATCCGCAAGTGCGCCGGGGTATATGGAAACGCGAAGAAAACAGAGGTACGGAAATTAAAGGCAAAACCGTCGGAATAATCGGATATGGAAACATGGGTTCTGCTTTTGCTGAAAAACTTGCCGGACTTGGTTGTGAAATAATTGCTTATGACAAATACAAAAAGGGATTCGGCAATGATTTTGTAAAAGAAGTAGATTACCCGGAAATCTTCCGGGAAACAGACATCCTGAGCCTTCATGTTCCGCTAACAGAAGAAACCCGTATGCTGGTTAACGAAAATTACCTGTCGAAGTTTGAAAAACCGGTTTGGCTGATCAACACTTCCCGCGGACCCGTTTTAGATACGTCAGCCTTATTAAAAGCAATTGAAAATGACAAAATACAAGGTGCTGCACTGGATGTCCTTGAATATGAGTCCTTTTCATTTGAAAATTTGACATTTGATGAGTTGCCGGAAACATTTCAACAGCTTGCCGGGAATAGTCGTGTTATTCTCAGTCCGCATGTTGCCGGATGGACTCAAGAGTCCAAATATAAACTCGCCAGGATACTGGCAGATAAAATACTAAAAAGCAGGAACAAGTAACACTCCGGAACTATTCCTCTACTTCGACTTTTAAAATCCGGTTAATTTCTTTATTTTTTCCTTCAGATTCCAGAAAAACCTTCTGTTTCTCGTGAGAGACAACAACATTAATACCTTCTAAGTCTTCGGAATTGTCATCGAAAACTTCCTGTCCTTCATATCCTCCATATATCCTGTACTTGTGTTGTTGGCCTTGTTCATCTTGCATGACAAAATATTTTGCATCCTCATTTTTCTGTATTTGAACAAAAGAGCCTTTAATCATATTATCCGGCAGATTCTCCGGTTTCTCTTCTACTTCCAGGTTTTCTGATTTAACATTGGTGATGGCACCATAAACCCACATTTCGCGATTATTGTAATCTACTTTGTACCAATAATCCACCATATCGGAGATCTGAGCCTTTTCACCACGTTTTAAAATTGTTGCTTCGGCACCTGAGTCAAGCTGCATAATCACATTATCGCCAATTTTGGGCTGTGTGCGCATATTCACATTTTCCCCGGTTATTACCAATGTTTCTCCGGGCTCAGGCAATGCTTTTGCCGGTTGTTGGTCTTCTTTGGTTTGCAACGTATCATTTGTTTTGCTCTCCTGATCGTCTGATTGGGAAGCATTGTTCCCACAACTCCAAAGCAAAAATAGTATGCTTAGTAACCCGAATACTCTTAATGTCATAATGCAAAATTTTAAGTGATTATCTGCACTAAAAGTAAAGCTTTTTTATTAAAATTCCAAATATTAATTCTGCTTATTTTAAGGGTAATTTTATCTTCTGAAATTTGCATATCATCCGGCAACTATGAACTTATTGAATAACGCAATATCTTTAGACATATTCGATTTAGCATCATATACATCAGGCAGCATCGCGTTGTATGGTCTTGATAATCATATTTTTACCTTCTCCCACGGGACAAACACTACACCACGAGCGTGGTTTATATAAAATACCCAGAAAAACGGCCGCGAGTGTTGAAACGGTGCACATGCCAACAAATACAATTCCCACCTGGCCATTAGTTATAATTAAACGGGTAATTAGCATTCCCACGAAAATACCCAGAATGATCTTACGTGTTACAGATTTGGTAAGGAAACGCGGCATTTTATTACGAAAACTATAAGGGGAAACGACCGTATTTAAAAAACTCCTGCGCGGGCATAAGGTTTTACAACTGTTTTTTCTATAAAATAATGGTGACATCAATATCAGCATTGCAAAGACTAATGCTATATATCCCATAAAATTTATCCAATGTCCTGCAATACAAATGGATAAAAGTAATCCGCTAAAAAAATATTCTTTATTCCGTTTCATATGTTTATTTTTTTACTAATTGTTCACATTCAATTGTTTATGTTTTTTGCTGCAGAAGAACGCTAAGAAAGTTAAAATTTCATATTCGTGCTCTATGGCGACAGTCCTGTGTGCTTAGCGTTGATGTCAGTT
>JAIPBW010000047.1 GCA_021738505.1 Bacteroidales bacterium
GTGTTTGTCCATAATGTCCGATTTCTGCGTTATGCTCGTATTTAAAACAGTCATTTACCAGAGTAAACTCCTTGGTTTTAAATACTTCGCAAGCCTTGAACTCGAACATTATGAACTAAACACTTACTTTATAGACAGATACTAAAAAGGCAAAAAGGTAAGAAAGGGTAGTGGTTGCCAATATTTATTTAAAGCGTCAAATTTTGATTGTAAGCTCACCGATTTTCTCTTTGTCCATTTACATTAAAAGAGGAAAAATATTTGGACTGAGCCAAAATATTACATCTGTAAACCATTTACATCTGTAATTTTTAGGCATTTTTACAGGATATTTATGTATGTTTTGCCTGGAATGATTAAAAACTAGTAAATATATATCATAATAACACAAATTCAGTTAATAACGAAATATATATAAAGTTTTACTTTAGTTAATTTTTGTAGATTAGCTTTATAACACAGGTAAATTGTTATATTCTATAAACAACTGTAATACAAATTTAAATAAATGCTTTATAAAGTAAAAGATTAATGTAAACATACGTATTTGTTGGGTTTACAAATGTAACCCATAGAAAGTTACAGATGTTATTTAATTTTATGTTACATTTGTAACTTCAATTAAATAAATTGGAGGAGGTAATGGATTAGAAAAATGCAATTAATAAGATTAAATTTTATTAAATAGGTGTTATGTTTACCCCGTCATTTTTGCGGGGGAACCTCATGCTGTAGCTTAACTTTAGTCATTTGCGCTTCGCGCGTCATTTTGCTTTAATATACTCTAAGTCATTTACTTAAGGGTTTTCTGAGACGGTTATATTTGACAGCAGCCCGACACAGAAGTATAAAAAATGACCATTAATGACTACCAATGACCATCAATGACAACAAATGACTACCAATAACTACTAATGACAATAAATGACATGTTTTATTTGCATTATCCAACTCGTCCAGCCCTTTAATCATTCTCCTGTGTGTCGAAAAAATTTTCGCCATGGAGATTTCATCTATTAAAAAATAATTCAGAGAAATAAATCATAACTAAATTACATGAAATTATGACTGACCGGATACGATTATTATTAGAGACCCTCAATTTGACGGCATCACAATTTGCAGATGAGATAGATGTACAACGCTCCGGAGTTTCACATATAATGTCCGGCCGCAATAAAGCCAGCCTGGAATTTATCAGGAAAATATTGGCTCGTTACCCTGAGATCTCCCCGGATTGGCTTATCAGTGGAAAAGGACCTATGTACCGTCATACAAGCCAAAAGTCGGAAAGTGCGGAAACTGTAAATCAGCCTCTTATTGAAAAAGAAAATACGAAAGAATTGTTTGACTTTAATTCAGAAGCATCAGAAGAAATGCCCGGAAAAAGGGCGCATGAAAGTTCCCGGAATAAAAGTAAAGTCATAGAAAATAGCTCAAAAGAAACGAGCACTACTCAGGACAAGGCAAAGCAAATTGATCGAATCATCATATTGTATGATGATGGGTCATTTAAAGATTACTTTCCCGGTGAATAATAGGCTTCTAAGACAAAAATATATTACGAAAGCCAGTTGGACTAATAGTTAAAACGTTCTAATTCGGAAAAGAAAAAATCCGCCTCTTTGGCTGCATTTTCATCACTATCGGAGCCATGTACAGCATTTTTTGTTATCGAACTTCCAAACTTCTCTCTTATCGTTCCTTCTTCAGCCTTATCGGGATTTGTAGCACCGATAAACTCCCGAAAAGACTTTACGGCATCAGGAGCTTCTAAAATAGCAACAATTACCGGACTGGAACTCATGAAGCTTGTCAAATCATCATAAAACGGCTTATCACGGTGTATTTCATAAAATTTTTCTGCCTGTGATTTAGTCATTTGTATCAACTTCAGTGCCTTGATTTTAAACCCATGTTCAATAATATCGTTTAAAATAGCTCCATGAAACCCTTTTTCTATTGACTTAGGTTTAATGATCGTTAAGGTTGTTGTGTTTTCCATAATCCATTTTTTTTAAGATTAACTTGACTCTTCCAATAAAGGATGATAATTTATTTTTACATTTGTTGACGTCAAAATTAGAAAGGTTTTTCGTGACTGCAAATGAAATAAAGAAAATTCGTGATTTCCTTACTCCTGGAATTAAGGTGGTTTTAGTGTCTCATGCCAATCCTGATGGTGATGCTATAGGTTCTGTGCTTGCATTGTATGGAGTATTTAAGAAAAAGAATGTAAATGTTCAGGCTCTTTTGCCGGATATTGTGCCGGCATTTTACAACTGGCTCAAAGATAGTGATGAAATAATTCTAGCTGAAGAAGATTTGGCCAAGAGTGAAGCATTGATCAATGATGCAGATATTATATTTTGTCTTGATTTTAATGCGTTTAAGCGAGTCGGAGACATTGAACAACCACTACGCAATGCCAGTTCAATTAAGGTTTTAGTTGATCATCATCCTGAGCCTGAAAGTGGATTTGATTTTGTGATGTCTGACACCTCAGTGTCCTCAACATCGGAATTGATATATCATCTTATAGATCAAATTGAAGGAGATCAGATCATCGATAAACCTATAGCAGACGCTATATACACAGGGATTATGACAGATACAGGTTCCTTTAATTTTAGTTCTGCTCATCCCGGCATGTATGATATATTAAAAAAACTTGTGGAAAAAGGTGTTAATCCTGCTGTTGTGCATCAAAAAGTGTATGACACGTTTACCGAATCCAGAACGCGCTTGATTGGCCATAGCTTACTGAATAAGATGATTGTCTTGCCTGAATATCAAACGGCATATATTGCATTATCACAAAAGGACCTGCAGGATTTTAATTATGAAAAAGGAGATACTGAAGGATTGGTTAACTATCCACTGGCTATTAAAGATGTTGTTTTTGCGGCCTTCTTTACAGAAAAAGACGATATGGTAAAAATCTCATTTCGTTCGAAAGGAAGTTTTCCGGCTAATCAATTTGCGGAGAAATACTTTAGAGGCGGCGGGCATCTCAATGCTGCAGGTGGAAAAAGTTATAAATCCTTAAAAAAGACGATAGAAAACTTTGAAAGCATAATTAAAAAAGATTTTAACCCAAAGCTCATTAGCTCAAATGATTCGTAATCGACAACCTACAATTAAGCGTATTTTCTTTTTGGCTGCTATTTTTCTGCTTATGACAGCAATCAACGGATGCAATAATCAACCGGAAGTTGTGGATATAACGGAGAATAAAGCGAAAGACTCAAGTGCTGAAAAAGATCTTGTTAAAATAAATAAAGAGATCGTTCGCGTGGAAGAACAGTTTATAGAAAACTATATTGAGCGACATAATTTGGATATAACGAAATTAAAAAATGGTATCCGTTATGAAATATATTCGCCAAATCCTGATGGAGCGAAAGTTGAATCCGGAGATAGGGTTACAATCAAATACAAATCAAAATTGCTTACAGGACAAGAGATTGATAAAAGGGATAGTTTAAAACAAAAACAGTTTGTTGTTGCCGAATCGGAAGAAATACAAGGTTTGCATTATTCAGTTTTAGAAATGCGTGAAGGAGAAAAAGGTATTTTTATTATTCCCTCACATCTTGCTTACGGAATAACAGGAGAACAAAATAAAGTGCCACATAGTGCAGCTTTGGTTTATGATATTACACTTAAAACGATAATGAAAAATGATAAAAAGCAAATTAAATAAAGGCTTGGGGATTTTGGTAATGGTGTCCTTGTTTTTTGCCTGTAATCAGGGGCCACATCCGGAATACAGTCAAACAGAAAATGGACTGTATTACAAGTTTATACAGGAAAATCAGGAAGGAGCCCAACTGGATTCCGGTGATGTGATAACACTTAAAATGAAGTATTATACGCCGGATAGTGTTTATTTTAATAGTTCTGAAGATGTTCGTGGTGACTTCCAGTTATCTATCCAGCAACCTCAAAACTCAATGGACATTTTTGCAGCTTTGAATATGATGAAAGTAGGGGATAGTGCCACATTTATTATACCTCCTGATTCCTTTCTGGGGCCGGCAGCCAAAAGCCCTATGGATACAATTGATGAACTGTTTGTGGATATAAAAATTCAAACCCGAACACCGCTTGAACAGTTTTTAGAGGAGCAAGCCAAAAACCGGAAGCTAAACCAAAAAAGAGAAAAAGAAAAAATAGATAACTATTTGTCAAAAGAAGGATTGTCTGCGGATACGTTAAGCAACGGGATCTATGTGTTAAAACATAGTAAAACTTCCGGAGTACCGGTGGAAAGCGGAAAAGTCGCCTTGTTGTCGTTCACGGGAGAATTGCTTAACGGCGAAGTTTTCCAGCCCCAATCCCCGGAATTTCCATACGTAGTGGGAGAAACACCTGATTATCCTTTTAAATGGGATGCTGCTTTAAAAACGATGAAAAAAGGGGAAAAAGCCACTTTTCTTCTCCCTTCCGACCAGGCCTTAGGCGCCAAAGGGGAAGAAAATATTATCCCGCCTTATTCTCCTCTTATACTTGAGATAACAGTTAAAGATGTGTTATCAAAACAGGAGTATCAAAACCAAAAGTTGGATAATGAGCGATCAAAAAGAAAAGAAGCAAAACAGAAACTGAATAATTATTTAAAAGAAAATAACATCCAAACAAAACCTACATCCAGCGGTTTAATATATATAACACAACAGGAAGGGAAAGGTCCCCAACCACAAAAAGGCGATACAGCTTTGGTACATTACAAAGGCTATTTCCTGAATGGTGAAGTTTTCGACTCTTCATATAAGCATGACAAACCCCTGGAAGTGGTAATTGGACAACAAGGGCTTATTCAGGGCTGGCTTGAAGCTATTCCTAAAATGAAGGAAGGCGAAAAAGCCAAAATAATCCTCCCCTGGAAATTAGCTTATGGCAAGCGAGGCAGAGGATCAATACCTCCTTATGCTGATCTGGTTTTTGAATTGGAACTGACAAAAATTAAATCTTAAATATTATGCGAAATATAACGATTATTGCCATTTTAGCTATGTTTATTATGGCGTCCTGTTCTACCCTTGAAAAACCCCGAACAGGGAAAACTTATGAAACTGACCAGGGAATGGAAATAACCTTTATTGAAAAAGGAAATGGCCCCGAAGCCGATAGTGGAGACGTTGTTTTTATGCATTATACCGGAAAGTTAGAAAATGACTCGATTTTCGGATCCAGTTATCAGCGTAACCAGCCATTTCGCTTTCGTTTAGGCAACAACGAAGTTATAAAAGGATGGGAAATTGGTGTAGATTATATGAGTGAAGGCGATAGTGCTTTGCTTAAAATACCTCCCGAGCTGGCATACGGAGAAAGAGAAAGAGGAGCGATCCCGGCAAACGAAACTTTGCGTTTTATGGTTCGCTTAAAAGATGTAAGGAAAGCACCCAAGCCTTTTGATACATCTAATGCAACAATGAAAGAACCTGTAGAAGGTCTCAAAATATACACAACTAAAGAAGGAGAAGGAAAACAATTAGCAAATGGCTATGTTGCAAAAGTGCATTATACAGGCTATTTTGAAAATGGTGAAATCTTTGATACTTCTGTGGAACGGGAAAAACCGATTCGTGTTCAGTTAGGCAAAAACCAGGTGATTAAAGGATGGGAAGAAGCCTTAAAAACAATGCGTGTCGGCGATAAAGCCCGCATTGTTATTCCACCAAAACTTGCATACGGAGATAAGGGAATGGGGAGAATAGATCCCAATACAACGCTTATTTTTGATGTGGAAATACTGGACGCTGAATTACCTGAAAAAGCTGTTGCGTACGATGTAAAAGGAAAAGATACTACATATACAGAATCCGGCCTGGGAATTATTAAGGTTAAAAAAACCGATAATGTGATGGCCTCTAAAGGAAACATTGTTACAGTTCATTACACCGGTTATCTCCCTAATGGTGAGATTTTTGACTCCTCTGTAGAAGCTGGAAAACCTATTAGCTTTGAGCTTGGAAAAGGAAAAGTCATCAAAGGATGGGACGAAGGGCTTCAGCATATGCGCGTTGGTGAAAAAGCAAGACTAATTATTCCATATCAATTAGCATATGGCGAACAAGGTGCCGGACCGATCCCTCCGAAAACAAAACTGATCTTTGATGTTCAGCTTTTGGAAGTTAAATGATAAGCTGAGATTCTGAAAAAGCTTGTATTATTCGGAATAGATAAACATAACTGTTGATCATATTTGTAATTCAAAATATAAATATAGAATTACAATTTAATCAGCTTTTTTGTGTAGGTAGAATTACTTACACTTACAAAAGTAGGGGAAATAGTCTATAAAGCTACGACTTTTGATACCTTCTATCATAACAAATGCCTGTGTCTATAGGAAAAGTAGAGTGTTTGGGTTGATGGTTTACAAGTTCCTTTCCATTTCCAGGCTTGCGGAATATTTTAATCAAGGATGTTTTACTGCTAATTTACTATTTTAAATGCAAGTGTATACCGCAGATATCGGGCGTTATGGACTAACGCCAACTAAAGTTAATACAGGATAAAATACCGAAAATTAGAATATAAGGAAACAGGAAAAACAGCAGATTAGTATAATTAGAGTTTGTCAATATAGTCAAGTGTTTGATTCAGAATGTTCGAAATCAAAGTTTACCCCATTTTTTTCGGGGCTTGCGAAGTTTTTTATCATCAGGAGTCCCGATTGAAACATCGGGATGACTTTGATAAAAAACGAGCGTAACGCAGAAATTGGACATTATGGACAGACACTAATTAACCTGCTGTTTTTCTGTTTATATTAATGATTGATTATAAGCCGGTGCTGATAAGGAATGTAGCAGCAAAGGCGACGATGGCGTACAATTCCGGGAATACGGCAAGTACCATTGTTTTTCCAAACACGTCATAACCAGATCCAATTCCTGAAATTCCATTGGCAGAAACACCACCTTGTTGCATGCCTGATAACAATCCAACCAGTCCGAGGGCGACTCCGGCTCCGAAAATTGCTGTACCCTGATACATTGTCAACATCATTTCTCCGGCTTCGTTAACATACTGACTGATCGTGTTGTTGATAATAAAAAATCCGGCAAATCCATACAATCCCTGTGTTCCGGGTAGAGCACTTAAGAGCATATAGCTACCGAAAGCTTCTTCATTTTTCTTCAGGGCGCCAATAGTAGCATTACCACCTTTGGATACACCGATAGCACTTCCAATTCCTGGCAATGCGATCATGAGGGCCAGCCCTACATACGCTAAAATAACTGATGTCATAACTTAATCTCCTTTTTTAATCTATTTTGGTTTTATTTGAGAACGGTTTATATTCTTTTCCGCCACCGGAAAATCCGGCATTTTTATAAAATTCTACAAATGTTAATCGCATGGGGTGCACAAATGAACCCAATGATGAAATTAATAAATTTCCTGCGTGTCCTAACAGCAGGATTATGATAAATAACACAGGTCCGGCATAGGGGATGCCTGTTTTTACTTGCATCGCAATGTCGTTAACAACAAATCCTAAAATTGCACTGGAAATTCCAATAGCAAACAAACGGATGTAAGAAAGCACATCACCGAAAAGACCGGTAATTCCATATAAGTCCCACAACCCTTTGCCAAACTGTAAAAATATGTTTTTGCCCGGGTCACTGAAAAAGATGATCATACCTAAGCTAAGATAGATTATATATTGGCTGAATCCACCTGTGATGTCTAATAAAAACATATCCAGCAATCCAAACACTAAGATGAACCAACCGACAGGATTAACGGCATGTTTGGGCCCATACTGTCTGGCCTGGTTTATAGCCCGGATTACAAGTCCGAATAAAATCTGTATTAACCCGATAATCATCGATAGATAAAACATTTGATTCGGATCTAAAAACATATCTTTCAGATGGGCAATTGCCGGTATGTCAGCTTCAATCAGGTTAATTCCAAACAATGTCCCGGAAAGGGTGCCAAAAATGAACGTACCGATGCCCAAAAACTGCGCTAACGATAAGATGGGTTTCCAGGAAGATGGAGCCTTGAGTTTATATAAACTGGCGCCCAATAAAATGATCAAACCATACCCGGCATCACCGAGGCAAAACCCGAAAAACATCATGAAAAACGGAGCAAAATAGGGGGTTAGGTCCATTTCGTTATAAGAAGGCAAGGAGAAAAGCTTGCCTATGGGTTCAAATAATTTACTAAAGCGATTATTAGAAAGCAGAACCGGCACTTTTTCGTCTTTGGCGGGAGTTGCTGCCATATAATAAACTCCTTCTTCATCCAGATACTGAATTAAATTCTGCTCTTTGGAGCGTGGAACCCAACCTTCCAGTACCAATAACTTTCCATCAGCCTGAATATTGGTGTTTTCTTTAACATTTAGATATTCCGCTTCATGGGCAATCTTTTCTTTTGCCTTTTCCAACTGACCGATATATTTTTGGGCCAGGCCATCAACCTGTTTTTCCAAATCATCAATCTGTTGTTTTGTTTTTTCAATTTCCTGTTTGACAAGCGATGCCGTTCGTGGCGGCAGCTCCATCTCTTCAGCTTCTATCTGAGGCGTTTTTTCATCTGTCGCTACAATAACAAAATAAATTACACCTTTGATGTTATTGATAATAGTTAGATTATAATGCTTTTCCCATTCTTCTTTAAAACTACGCTCACCAATTGTGAAAAAATGAAGAAACACATTTTCTTTTTGAAGCTTTTCAATGGTTTCCTTTGAAAAGTCTCCCCAGGGCTCACTAGAATTTAGCTCTTTTTTGAGCAATGTTAGTTTCTGTTCCTGTTTTTCTTTTTCCTTCCCAAGCTTTTCTAATTCTTCTATAACTTCTTTGCCGGTTTTATCTGTTGCAGGATCAGACTCTTCAACATCCCGTTTTTTGAGAAACTTAATATTTTTATCGAAACGTTTTAGATTCTGATATTTTTCCAAAAGTTCTTCCCCGGCATCTTTGTTTTGTTCAATAATATGAACTACACCAAGGTCTTTGAGTTTTTGCAGAAAAGACTCATAGTCCCTGTGGAAAATCAAAAAGGAATATTTTCGCATTGGTATGATCATTGCGTTTCCTCCGCTTTTTGTTGACGATTTTTAACAATTTTTTGTGCAGCTTTAGAAAGATTTTCTTCATCTTCTAAAAAACGTTTGATCTTTCTAATAGCATCCTGGTAATCCGGGATTTGAACTTTTTCGTAAAGATTCACTTTTTGGGTTGTCTTCTTTCTGGCGTAATCCAGCATATTCATTTTACGGAAATATACTTCACGTTCCAATGCAAGTTTAGTCAGTTCTTTTACAATATCGAGCCCGTCCAGAAACCAATGAGGTCTGTTGTAAATGCTAAACTCCTGAACTTCAAAAGTAGCATCTTTAAAAACAGGAGTTTCTACTCCGGCAATTTTTTTCGTACCGAGATCTACATTTTTAACACGAATAAGATCCGGGTCAAATTCATCCCAGAGTTTATTCATATATTGGTATTCCTGCGTTTTATCTTTTAGTTCTTTATCCAGCTTTTCCGCTTCTTCTTTAGCACGCTTCACTTCAACCCGCAAAGCTGCTTCTTTGTTTTTCAGCGTGGGTAATGCATTAACTCTTATCTTGAGTTCTTTCTCAAGACGTTGCATGGAAGTCTTATTATATTGAAATTTAATTGCCATAAGCTATTGCATTCTATATCGGTGATTTATTCCGTCTCCTCTTGTTTCGGCCAGTATTTATCAACCAGGTTTTTCTTAATACCAACCTCGGCTTCTTTAAAATGTTTAGCAAATAACTTCCAGCCAACATCGAGCATTTCATCAATTTCAATATTGACATCTATTGCCAGCAGCTGACGGGAATATTCTTTAGCAAAATCCAGTGTCCGTTTATCGTAATCTGTCAGGTCAAACCCATTTTCAAGTTTTGTTCGCGCGTTAGAGGCATCGGCAAAAAGACGTATAGCTGTATTCATTACCTGCCCGTGGTCTTCGCGGGTATCTTCACCAATAACAAGCTGTTTAAGTCGAGACAAACTACGGAAGGGGTCCACGACAACTTTTCCTATATCGGAGTCTGTACGCAGGAATAACTGTCCTTCTGTAATATAACCTGTATTATCCGGAATGGCGTGCGTAATATCACCTCCTGAAAGCGTTGTTACCGCGACAATGGTGATGGATCCTCCTTCGGGAAACTGCACAGCTTTCTCATAAATTTTCGCTAAGTCACTGTAAAGCGATCCGGGCATACTGTCTTTTGATGGAATTTGATCCATACGATTGGAGACAATACTCAGAGCATCGGCAAAAAGGGTCATGTCAGTAAGCAGAACCAAAACTTTTTGTTTTTTGTCCACAGCAAAATATTCGGCTGCAGTAAGTGCCATATCCGGCACCAGAAGACGCTCTACCGGCGGGTCTTCGGTTGTATTGACAAAACTAATGATCCGGTCCAGGGCATCGGCATTATCAAAGACATTTTTGTAAAACAGGTAGTCATCGTTGGTAAGTCCCATGCCACCAAGGATAATTTTATCGGCTTGAGCACGCAGGGCAACCATAGCCATTACCTGGTTAAAAGGCTGGTCCGGGTCAGCAAAGAAAGGAATTTTTTGTCCTGTCACCAGCGTATTATTCAAGTCTATACCGGCAATGCCCGTCGAGATAAGCTCGGAAGGTTGTTGCCTTCGCACCGGGTTTACTGACGGACTGTTGATCTCACGTTCTTCTCCGGATACTTCAGGGCCGTTATCTATGGGTTGCCCATAGGCATTAAAAAAACGGCCGGCCAGTTCATCACCAACTTTTAACGTATGGGATTTTCCCATAAAGACCACTTCAGCATCAGTTGGTATTCCTTCTGTACCGGAAAACACCTGCAAAGTAACGTCTTCTCCACGTATTTTAACAACCTGGGCCAGGCGGTCATTTACCACTGCCAGTTCATCGTAACCTATTCCGGTTGCTTTTAACGTACAGGTCGCCTTAGTTATCTCGGTTACTTTTGTATATATTTTTTGAAATGCTTTTGTTTCCATAAATGCATGATTTTTACCAATTCTATTAATTAGAGACGGGTTCAGCTTTTCTTTCTTCTAAAATTTGCCCCAACTCTTTTTCGTGCTTTTTAAAGTTCTCTGACTTGTATTCGGAGTAGTTCATTTGCTTTAAAGCATTGATGACTCGTTTAAAATAACCTGCGACTTCTTCAAAGTTTTTAAACTCAAAGTCAAAGTCACATATATTCAACACCTTATTAAACATATATTCCTGACGTTCAATAGGTGTTGCGGAGTCAATTTTATCAAATGCATCTTGCTGCAGTATAGCAAAATCGATAATCTCAGATTTCCAGAAGTTGATGTGATAATCAATCGGGACTCCGTCGTCACCAAGAATATTAATTTGTTCGGAGGCTTCTTTTCCCCGGATCAGTATGTTTTTGGCTTTAAGAATATTATCAATCCAGTTTTGGGATATATTTTCGTTCAGGTATTCCTGAAATTCGTCATATTCAATATATTTTGAATAACTGTCGATAGGGTCAATCGCCGGATATCTCTTGCTGTCTGCACGTTGTTGCGATAAGGCATAGAAGCAACGCGCCACTTTTTTCGTGTTTTCCGTAACGGGTTCTTTAAGGTTACCACCGGCCGGAGATACTGTTCCTATGAAGGTGACAGAGCCTGTGGCTCCATTATTCAGGTAGACATAACCGGCACGGGCGTAGAAGTTAGAAATGATAGAGGAGAGGTCCATTGGAAAAGCATCAGGACCAGGGAGTTCTTCCATACGGTTTGACATTTCACGCAGTGCCTGAGCCCAACGCGAAGTAGAGTCTGCTAACATCATAACACGTAAGCCCATGGAACGGTAATATTCTGAAATGGTCATCGCAGTATAAACCGAAGCTTCACGGGCAGCCACCGGCATATTCGATGTATTGGCAATGATTGTTGTTCGTTCAATGAGTTTTCGACCTGTGCGCGGGTCTTCGAGCTCCGGGAACTCTTTAAAAATCTCTACTACTTCGTTTGCACGTTCACCGCAAGCTGCAATCACAATGATATCAGCTTCGGCCTGGCGTGAGAGTGCATGCTGCAAGACTGTTTTCCCACTACCAAAAGGTCCGGGAATAAAGCCGGTGCCACCTTCAACAATAGGGTTTAAACTATCGATTGTACGAACACCTGTTTCGAGCAGCTTGAAGGGTCTGGGTTTCTCTTTATAGGATTTAATAGGACGTTTGACCGGCCATTTTTGAATCATGGTGACTGTTATTTCCTGACCTTCTTTATCAGTCAGAATAGCCATAGTGTCGGTAACTTTATAGGATCCTTCTTTTGCCAGGGATTTAATGGTATATTCGCCTGTTAACTTAAAAGGAACCATAATTTTATGGGATACCCAGTTTTCCTTTACTTCTCCGAGCCATGCACCAGCTGACACCTGGTCTCCTTCAGAAGCAATGGGTGTGAATTCATATTCTTTTTCCTGATTTAAGGCTTCTGTATATTCGCCACGCTTTAAAAATATGCCATCCATCTGATCGAGATCATTTTGCAGGCCATCATAATTGCGCTCCAGAATACCAGGTCCCAGCGATACTTCAAGCATGTGACCGGTAAACTCTACCGTATCATTAATTTTTAAGCCGCTCGTGCTTTCAAAAACCTGTACGTACGCATATTTCCCTATTACTTTGATTACCTCTGCCATTAAATTTACATCACCCAGCTTGATGTAGCATATTTCGTTCTGCCCTACAGGGCCGTCAACTTCTACATAAACAAGGTTTGCAATAATTGCGGAAACTTTTCCTGTTGTACTCATATCGTTTTTCTGTGTTGTTAGCGATTCTTATTTCCAGGCTGTTAAACCACGTATTCCGCCGGAATATCATAGCCTGATTGCAAATCTTCAATTAGTTTCTCAATTTTTTCTTTTCCCCGTTCCGGATTTAATTGAATCCAGCGGTTCAGCATCATTATTTTCAGCATATAAGCCAAAACATTCTCAATAGTAAAATAATGGAATGTGGTCGTATCATTTAAAAAATCCCATTTGACACGATCAATACCGGTTTCCCGTTCTTTCAGGTTATCGGCTTCGCATAAGCGAATAATTTTATCGATATAGGGGATTTCACGAATATAGGAATCCGACTTTAGATTAGATTTTTTTAATGTTTCAATCATATTCTGGTCACCTATAACTGCCTGTGAAATATCTATTTCATGTCGTTTTGCTGCATAAGCAACTTCAATATTGCTAACAATTTGCTCGAAATGAAACCATTGTAATAAAAAATCATTCTGAATAACTTCATTCAGGTAGTCATAGTATAAACGTGTTAGTTGATCCTTCCAGTTCAAATCCGGAAAGATTTCTTCTTCATTTTGATAATGCTCAATGAATATCTGCAGATAATCGGGTAGCTGCAAAGGTTCTTTGATCTGTTCCTGCAAGAACTCAATCGAATATTTGCCCGGGGATAAATTTGATGTATCTTCCTTATTCAATAATTTGAGCAAATTATCATGATCTACGGGCAAAAACAAAAAGGAAAGCAATTCATAATCATCCGGATGAAGATGATTGCTGAGATGGCTCCGGAATTCATCGGTTGTAAAAGGGGCTTTGGTATCCTCCGGTTGAATGTCCGGAAAGCCCGAAATCAAATAATAATATTTGTTTTTAACCATAATTATTCCTCATTATATAACAACTTCCTTGTTTTGGGACGCATAAATTCCTTGAAGAAATTATTGAAGGTCTCATCATTAAATCGGATTTTATAACTTCCATCCTGAGGAGTAATCGTAAAGCCACTTTTTACATTTTCATCATATCTAATTTCAAGACCTTGGTTAAGCACATTTTGCATATCTGCTTTCAGATTTTCTTCCAGTTTTTCCTTGTCCTTCGCAGGCAAAATTACGATAAGATCTGATTCATTTTCAGAAGTCCAGTTTTCAATAAGCTTAATTATCATTTGCTTAACAAATTCAGGATCATTAAAAGCTTCTTTTGTTTGCTTGTCTATTGCCTCTGCAGTGATAAGATCTGTAATTTGTTGTTTTAAAGTGTTTACCGCTTGATTACTTGCCAACTTAAGTTCTGTTTCGACACTTTTCTTTTGATTTTCAGCTTCTTGTTTGGCTTCTTTTATAATTTTTTCTTTTTCAGACTGAGCCTCTTTTTTGATTTTTTCAGCTTCCTTTTTTGCATTGCTTATGATTTCATCAGCTTCTTTATTAGCTTGTTCAATGCCCTCCTGATAAATTTTATCAGTTAGTTCTTTAAGCTTATTTTCCATAACTTCATATGTTTAAAATTTTGTTCTGTGTTCCGTGTTCGTTGTTCGCTTTTTCTCTTAGTCGCTTGTTCTCTTATCCCGATAGCTATCGGGACGCTTCGTTCACTCAATTCACTCTCTCGCTTCATCGCTTCATCGCATTAACGCATCAACGCCTTCTCGCTCTTCGCATTTAATCATTCTCCAATGTGCCGAAAAAATTTCGCCATGGAGGTTTCATATTACAAATTAACAGTAGATATTTTAAATTGTTTTTTAATAGTATGCATAGAACGTCAAAAAATTATTTGCATTGTTGTGATAAATATTTTTTTTATATAATACAAAATACGTGAAATTTTTATAGAAATATACCCATAAGATGACCGGGAGAACGAAAGAAATCATGATTCATACAGCTTTGCAATTACAAAAGCTATAACTATATATTTAGTTTTAGTTGATTTTGTAAATTATTATCATCCAAATTGGATAGGGTTAGTCCTAATAATCTGATAGGACGGTTTCGCTCACGGTTATCATGCAAAAGTTCTCTGGCATAATAGTCAATGGAGGTAATATCAAAGCTGGTATTAAGCGTTTTACTTCTTGTTATTGTGGTAAAATCCGCGTAGCGGAGTTTTATAGTAAGTGTTTTTCCGCTTTTTTGATGTTTTTCAATACGATCCCTGAGCAGTTCAATGATATGTTTTAATGTTTCCAATATGCGTTTGTCGTCCATAATGTTGTCACGGAAAGTGCGTTCAACTCCAATGGATTTTCGGATTCGATCCGGGTTCACTGGTCGGTTGTCATTGCCGCGGATAATGTTGTAGTAATATAATCCGGCTTTACCAAAGTGTCTGATTAATTCATAGTCTTTATGCTGCAATAAATCCTTGCCGTAATAAATGTCTAACTTTTTCATTTTTTCTGCTGTCGCATGTCCGATGCCATGGAATTTTCCAATAGGTAAGCTATCCATAAATTCGCGTGCCATCTCGTGGGTGATGGTATATTGTCCATTGGGTTTTTGTTGATCGGATGCCATTTTAGCCAAAAATTTATTAAAGCTAATACCGGCCGAAGCATTTAATTGTGTTGCTTCTTTGATTTCGGAGCGTATAATCTGAGCTAATTCCGATGCTTCCTCCATTCCGGAAACCTGTTCAGTTACATCAAGGTAAGCTTCATCAAGAGATAGCGGTTCCACCCAGGGTGTGTGCGTTAAGAAAATTTCCCTGATCTTATTAGACACATTACGGTAGACATCAAAACGGGGTTTTATAAATATTAAATCCGGGCATTTACGCGAAGCAATTGCAGAAGGCATAGCCGAGCGGATCCCATATTTGCGTGCCTCATAACTGGCAGCAGCCACAACTCCACGGCCTGAACTACCGCCGACGGCTATAGGTTTGTTGCGTAGTTCCGGGTGATCCCGTTGTTCAATGGAAGCATAAAATGCATCCATGTCAATATGTAAAATGTTTCGCACTTCTTGCATTTCTACAAAAATACGTATTCTTTTCTGTGTTACTTTTGCAAAAAATTGAATTATGCAGGAAAAAGCCAAAGTAATTTTAAAAACAAAAAAAGCAGAAGCCGTCAGACGCTTTCATCCATGGGTGTTTTCCGGTGCGATAAAAGATATTGAAGGCCACGTCAGCAATGGATCAATTGTAGATGTTTATTCCAATAAGATGAAATATCTTGCAACCGGACACTATCAGGAGAGCTCAATAGCCGTTAGGTTATTCTCCTGGAATGCTATATTTCCTGACCGTGAATACTGGCAAGAAAAAATGGAAAGAGCTTATCGTTTCCGGGAAAAACTATTTGGTGATTTCTCTCATACAAATGCCTTCCGGCTTGTATTTGCCGAAGGTGATGGGATGCCTGGTCTGATCATTGATGTTTATAATGACATTGCTGTATTTCAGACTCATTCGGCGGGCATGCATCAGATTAAGAGTTTATTAGTGGAGCTATTACAGGATATCATGGGCGGGAAAATTGCTGCTGTTTACGACAAAAGCTCGGATACAATGCAGCGAATTAAAAATGAAGAACCGGAAAATGGGTTTTTATTCGGAGATAAAAGCAGAACCACTATTAAGGAAAATAATATTAAATTCTATGTGGATGTGGAAAAAGGGCAAAAAACCGGATTCTTTCTCGATCAGCGTGAAAACAGAAAGTTACTGCGCGAATATTCCAAAGGTCAGAAGGTGCTAAATATGTATTCCTACACGGGAGGTTTTTCTGTTTATGCATTAGACGGAGATGCCAGCTATGTTGAAAGCGTGGATAGCTCAGCAAAAGCGATGGATTTAACAGATGAGAATATCACGCTAAATAATCTCAAGCATGAAAATCACAAATCCATAACAACAGATGCTTTGGATTATCTGAAGGATTTGGAGAAAAACAGTTATGACATTATCGTTCTGGATCCACCGGCATTTGCTAAAAGTCGTAGTTCCCGCCATAATGCAGTTCAAGGCTACAAACGTATCAATGCACTTGCCATAGACAAGATTAAACCCGGCGGCTTATTGTTTACCTTTTCTTGTTCAATGGTGATTGACAGAACATTGTTCTTAAATACGGTAACGGCTGCTGCTATTCAATCCGGGCGCGCTATTTCAGTATTGCATAGCTTGTCCCAACCAGCTGACCATCCTTCCAGTATATTTCATCCTGAAGGAAATTATTTAAAGGGACTGGTGCTGAAAATAGAATAGGGAAGGTGTTGTAATCTGCTGAAAGGTATTGATGAAAAGAAAATAATGACGACTATTTTTATTGCTAAAACTCTTAATATCCTTGGAAAAAAATGTTAACGATAAAAAAAAGTGCACCAAATCTTTGATGCACTTTTTTGTTGAATTAAGGTGTCGTTTATCTTCGGATTTTGACTTCCGTAAACTTTGAGTTCATAAGTCGAGCTATTGCCATATAAGATGGAATAAGCTTTATCTGATCGCCGACTTTATATCGTGTACGATTGCCCTGATTTAGGTTTTTGCCAAGATCATACACTGTCATATCCGAGGTTGTACCCAGGAAGCTAATATGCTTGTCTTTAATAAACAATTCATCAACATCCACATCTATACTTCCGAAGTCAACAATGGCACGATACCGTTTTTCCGTTTCATTCCCTTTAAATTCGGCAGCATGTCCCACGTTACCTTCTCCAATATTACCGTCGGGGACCACCTCTTTTTGTTCCAGCTCAATGATATTGGCTCCGACATTAAAGGCATCTACAGAGAGGTCTCTAAATTTTTTCCCGTCAAAAGGAGAGGTGCCGACAAACGCAGCTTCTCCGATACGGTAATGGTTCATGGCCGGCGGAACTTTTTTCTTTCCGATCAGAGGCAGGGTAATGGAACTTCCACCGGAGATAATCTCCAGCTTACGATTAAACTTGCTTTCGAGCAATTCCTTATACAGGGAAAGCTGTATAAGTTTATCGTATGTGGGTTCCACACCATACATACATCCCAGGTTGGATCCCAAACCAATTGTTTCAATATGGTCGAGGTTAAATACGCGCTGGTAGAAATCTACGATATTTTCACGTAAAATACCTTCGCGCAATTCCCCAAGTTCAACCATAATTACGACCTGATGTATTTTATCCTGACGCCGGGCTTCTTCGTTTAGTGCTTCAATCGTACTAAAGGAAGAGTTTAAGCTAATATCTGCACATTGCACCACTGTTTTAACTAACGATTGCACGGGTGGTTTGATGTACATTGTTCGCACATCAGGATTAATTTTCTTTATGGTCCGCAAGCTGGAAAGCCTTGAGTCACCAACGGAATGAAGATTTTCAATAATCGGATGTGTTAAGATGGGTTCCAGCAACTTCGGATTTCCTGATAAGATTTTCGTTACTAATGTCCATTTTGAATTATGTGCCTTTAGTATCTTATCAAGCTTTTCTATATTGCGGGTTATCTTTTTTGTGTTTACAATTAAGTCAGCCATAGTGATTTATTTATCATAACGCATTTCTGCATACTTGGATTGAAAGCCGACACGTTCATACAAACGTTTGGCCGGATTTTCATACTCCACATGCAATTTTACATTGCCATCAGCCATATTAATAGCTTTTTCGACGATTTGTTTTCCAAAGCCTTTACCGCGCATGCTTTCATGAACAGCAACATAAACAAGAATATTCTCCGGGATAAACTCGCTCATACCTGTATTGTTCATTACTAAAGCACCCACAAGTTTGTCATCGTCAAAAGCTGCAAGCATAAATCCGCCCAGTCCTCCGTTCTTCTCGAATGCAAAATCCAGACATTTGTTAATGGCGGATTTGGGATCGCCGAATTTATCCAGGTGATTATAAAGAAAATCTACATAATCTTCTCGTGAAATTGACAGTTTGTCAAAATCTTCCTCTTTTTTAATTAGCTCAATTTTTAGCATGGTTTTATAAAATTTAAATTAATTTGATTTATTGGATATACGATATCATCTACAGAATAATAAATAAGGGAATAGGCTGTTTTGTTCAATTGAACAGCAGATATTTCCGGAAAAATATTTTCTCCGGAGCTGAAGTTGTATATGTTCCACTCTGAACTGTACGATCTCATATCGATTGCCCGTGATAACTGGGCTTACTGGTCGCTGTGTTACGAGGTTTTCAGCGAAAATCAGTGGCAAATATACAAAAAAAATTATTCTGGCAAAAACCAATTGTTGTTTCGAAGATCAAATTTGATATTTTTGCGGCCATGATAAAACAAAAACCGGCAATTAGTATATATCTGTACGCGTTTTTTGCCATGCTCTTTTGGGGCTTTTCCTTTGTGTGGACAAAAATCGTTTTGGACTATCTGGATCCGATCAGCATCATTTTTTTCAGACTAATCGTATCCTCTTTTCTTTTGTATGGTTTTATCACATTTTTCCGGCGGAAACAACCAATACACCGGCGAGATTTAAAATGGTTTTTCCTTTCGGCTCTGTTTGAACCATTTCTGTATTTCATCGGGGAAAATTATGGGGTGAAATTTTCAACGGCAACCATCAGCTCAGTTATGATTGCCCTGATGCCGGTACTTACTCCTTTAGCAGCTTTTGTTTTTCTGCGCGAAAAAATCGGCGTTTTAAATATTCTTGGGATATTTGTTTCATTCTATGGAGTTCTTCTCATGGTTACAGGAAATGGTTTTAGTCTGAGTACAGACCCGAGAGGTTTGATCTTTCTGGGGGTAGCTGTGTTAGCCGGACTTTTTTCTTCTGTATTGATGGGCCGGTTATCACGCACCTATTCTTCACTGACAATCATAACTTATCAAAATATTATAGGAGCCATTTATTTCTTTCCTGTCTTTATGATCATGGAAGTTGACTCGATCCAAAATATTGATTTTACGGGAGAGCTCATATTTTCCATGATAATGCTGGCGATTTTTGCGTCTTCTTTGGCGTTTATCTTTTATGTAAATGCTATCCGTGGTCTGGGAATTTCCAGAACGAATATTTTTACAAACCTTATACCTATTATTACTGCTGTGGTTTCCTATTTTTATCTGGATGAACAATTCACCTTAAATAAGATATTAGGAATGGCAATTGTTATAGCAGGAGTGTTTATGGCCCAAATCAAGTTAAAGCATATTAAAGGAATATGGCGCAAGTCGCCTAAATCTTAATGTTGATAATCAGAACCATAAATTTTAATCCGTAAAAAAATCAAGAAAAAGTCTGCAAAAGCATTTTATTTTTCAATTGTTTTACTATTTTTGCATCCGCAATTTGGAAAGGCAATCCAGCCGGAATAATTGTAAAATATGGCGAGATAGCTCAGTAGGTTAGAGCGCAGCACTCATAATGCTGAGGTCGAGGGTTCGAATCTCTCTCTCGCTACAAAACAAAGAAATAAGGCTGTTAACATTTGTTAGCGGCCTTTTTTGTATGGCTAAATTTTGGAAAGTTAGAGCGTGATTGAGTTGATTGAGTTGATTAAGTTAATTGAGTTGATTAAGTGTTTTTGTTAGTTATTTCCGCCCTGGCCTGCATCCCTCAATTTCCAAAGAAGGCGTGAAGTCCTACCAATCCTCACAACCCACCTCTCACTACTCATCTCTCACAACAATCTTCCGGAATTTAATTTTTCACAGTATACTGAAAAATAATGTTAACAAGTGATATCACAATAAATTTACATATGTAATTTTTTTGTATAATTGCACAAACAGTTAAATAATTTCAATATGAAGAAACCGTTACCTCATGTCATTCTGGACCAAATTATTCAGGAAAAAGTTGAGTATATATTCGGAGTCACAGGTAAAGCTATATCGCCCTTATTAGATGCTATTCTCGATTATCAGAATTTGGATTTTATTTCTTCCAAGCATGAAAGCGGGGCTGCATTAATGGCTTTTGGTTATGCGCAGGGAACAGGTAAAGTGGGAGTTTGTTGCAGTACTACTGCCGGGGGTTCTACTAATCTGGTTACCGGAGTTGCAACAGCTTATATGAATTCTGTCCCAATGTTGGTAATAACAGGCCAATCCTCAACCCATGAATTTAGCAAAGGAGCCTTTCAGGAATCCTCAGGCTTAGGGCAATCAATTAATACCGTAGACCTTTATAAATCGATTACGAAAGAAAGTTTTGCATTAGCCAATCCGCATTTGGTTGCTGAAACCATACGTTATGCAATTAAAAGTGCCCTGTCGGGCAGGAGAGGGCCTGTGCATATAAATATTCCTTTTGATTTTTTTCACAAGGAAATTGAGATTGAGTCTTTTCAAAATAACATAAGCCTACTTAATGATAATTTTCAGTCGATTAATACCGGAATGGATGAAGCTATCCGGATGATTGAGAAAGCTGACTCTCCGGTATTTCTGACAGGCTGGGGAACAGTGTTATCCGGAGCAGAACAAGAGGTTATAAAAATTGCTGAAAAACTGGATATACCGATAGCTACTACACTTCAGGGCAAAGGCGTGATTTCTTATGATCACCCCTTGCATTTGGGAATTTTAGGTGTAGCAGGGCATACTTCGGCACAGAAATATATCTTTGAAAAAAGTGACCTTATTATTTTTATCGGTGCGAATTTCGATGAGTTTACGACCTTCAACTGGAACCCTGTTTTTCTGGATAAAAAAATCATTCAGATTGATGTTGACTTTCGGGAAATTGGAAAAAATTATCCTGTTGAAAGCGGATTTGTTGGAGATGCCGCAATAATCCTTTCCTCGATGAGGCAAAAGATTGAACAAGCAGGAGTAAAAAGCGGAAGATCAAGACAAGAGATAATTGATTTTGTTAAAGAGACCGGAAAATTTGCCAATCCGGAGCTAATGATCGCTGATAGTATTCCCATAAAACCCCAGCGCTTGATGAAAGAAATAGGAGATAACACTCCTGACAACACCATATTCCTTGCCGACTCAGGGGCTCATTGGGCCTGGGCTATGCATTACCTGCCGATACGCGAAGGAGGAGGATTCTATCCAACCATAGGACTTGCTGCTATGGGAGCTTCGGTATGTTCTTCTATAGGAGTTCAGGTGAGTAAACCCAAGAACCCGGTGGTTTGTATTTGTGGCGACGGCTCTTTTCTGATGAACGGTAATGAAGTGGCTACTGCCGAACAATATGATATTCCCGTGGTTTGGGTTGTTTTAAATGACTCGCTCTATAATCTTCCGGCTAAGTCTATGCTGAAACAGTTTAACAGAGAAATCGGAGTAAAATTAAGTGAAACAAATTTTGCTAATCTTGCAGAAGCATACAATGTAAAAGGATACAGAGTGGAAAATCCCGAGGAACTAGCCGGTAAAATTAATGAGGCTATAAATGCTAAAAAACCGGCAGTGATAGATGTTGTAATTGATCCGGATGAATTCCCTCCGGTAGGTCAGAGAAAGTTAAATGATTGATTTAATATAAAAATAATAATATAGATAATATTGATAAATAATAAAATTATATTTTTAAACCCTGAGAAAAGAACATAAACGAAATGAAAAATTTTGAGAAGTCCAATATAATTTCTGATGTAGCTTACAACAAGAAAAAATCGAAATTCCTTTCCCGCGATGAGCAATCCCGGCTTAACCATTCCATGAAGGATAAGCTATTGCGGTTTGTTAATGAACTCCAGGCCGAAGAAAACCGTCCTGAGGTAATGAAGCAAGTAGACTCCATGATGAATGAAATGCACGGGCAACGCGTTAAAGATTTATACAAATACAGGAAAAAAGGAAATCATGTTGTATCATTGTTGTGCAATTCCATCCCGCCGGAGCTTATTTACGGCATTGACAATTGCATTCCGGTTACGGTTTGTATGGGTGGAGGAGAAGTAGAAGAGTATGCGGAGGATTATACTCAGGGTATGTGTTCTGTAACCCGGTCTATGACCGGATTCTTGGCTACCGGAATGTGCGTATTTTTCAATGTGGCAGATTATGTGATCGCATCGGACATCTGCTGCTCTATCAACAAAACAGCTCATAATATTAAAGATTTATCTAAAGATTTATCCGTTTATTCGACAGATATTCAGCATGATAGACTGAATGATGTCAATGTGAATGCTTCCAGTATCCTTGAATGGATACAAGGAATAAATGAAACCGGAGAGCTGAACAAAGAGCGGTTTGTAAAGTATGCCAAGATTTATTCCGAATTACGGCAGGTCTACAGGGCAATAATGGATTATAGAAAATTAGATAATCCACCGATAAACGGAAAAAATGTTTTATGGGCCCAACAATTATTTTTGGTAGAAGACCCCGAAAAGCTGCTTAAATCCATGAAAGACCTGGAAAAAGAACTTCAGGAACGAATAAATGAACAAAGAGGATATGATCCGGAAGGGAAGAAAAAACGAGTCCTATTGATAACTCCGCGTATTATGCCACCTTTTACTGAAATTTATCGACTAATTGAAAACAATAATGCCCTGATTGTTCATGAAAAAACATGTCTGGGGATTGACAATTTTGATTATCAGCCGGAGGAGCTTGCAAATCTTCTTGAAAATAGCGATTCGTCTTTAGAGCCTGCCCTTAAGTATATTACAGAAACTATGAACAATGAATCATGCGCCTGTTTTTCATCGTATGATATCAACAATATAATGCAATCGATAAACGATTATAATGTGGATGCAGTGATTAATTATTCCTTTATGAATTGTCCTGCAATGGAAATAAAGATCAAAAATATAAAAGAGCAACTGGAAAAAGAAAATGTACCGGTGATGAATTTGCAAACGGATTATCTGAAGATATATGAAAATGAAGATAAAATATTAAAACAGATTGAAAACTTTTTATCGTGCTGATTCGTTTTAGTTATTCCTAATCAAACTACTTATAATATGGATACTTATAATGAGGCCGGAGACAACAACCGGAAAATAAAAGAACTGGAAGCTGAGCTAGGAAAAGAAAAGGAAGAAAAACAGGACTTATTAGATATAATCGATACACTGGAAAGTCAGATTTTTCGATGTCAGAAAGACAAGGATAATGAATATATTATCACCTTTAATGAAGGGAATATAGCCCAATTCAATCATATTACAACATCCAAAATTAAAAACAAACGGATACGCGATATTATTGGAGAAGATCTGTATTCTCATCTGGAGCCATATTATGATCAGGCTTTTGCCGGAAAAAAGGCAAAATACAGAGGTTTTGAATTCAACGGACATTTATACAGCACTGTGCTTACACCTTTTAAAAAGGACGAAAAGGGAAATGTAACTGAGGCGGTTGGCATTACGCACGAGGTTACAGAACAATACAATATAGAACGAAAATATCGCAAGGAAAAGGACATTCTTGACAGGATTATTGAGCATAATCCGTATAGTATCCAAATACTGGATGCTGAAGGTCATCATTTGAGGAAAAACAAAGCGTTTGAAGAGATGTTTAAGGCCGCCCCGGGAGGGAATTGGTCAATTTTCAAGGATCAAAATTTGTTGAGTAGTGGTCTCCAAGATCAGTTAGCTCAGTTATTTGAAGGAAAAGTGATTAAGATGCCTCCGGTGTGGTACAACACACACAAAGTGAACGAGAAATATCCGGACAACCCCATTTGTTTAGGTTCTGTTATTTTCCCTATTTTTCTTTCCGACGGGACATTAGAGCATATTGTAGTTATGCATGAAGACATTACAGAACGGATAAAAGCTAAGGAAGAGTTAATAATCGCCAAAGAAAAAGCTGAAGAATCGGATCGTTTAAAATCATCATTCCTGGCCAATTTAAGCCATGAAATCCGGACACCCATGAATGGGATATTTGGATTTGCCGAACTATTAAGAGAAAAAAATATTGACGAAGATGAAAAGGCAGAGTATATTGATGTCATTGAGGAAAGTGGAAAGCGGATGATGAACATCATTGAAGATCTGGTCAATATATCCAGTATTGAATCCGGTCAGATGCAGGTGTCTAAAGAAAAAACCAATATCAATGAAGTTCTGGAATATCTTCATCAATCATTTGAATTGAAAATAGAACAACGGAACGTAAAGTTACGTATGCATGTTAAAAGTTCTGCTCAACCCCTTTATATAAATACGGATAAAGAGAAATTGCATATTATCATCAACAACCTTCTGAAAAACGCATTTCGCTTCACCGAACAGGGAACGATTGATTTTGGATATCATCTTGACAATGAAAAAAACAATATTGAATTTTATGTAAAAGATACAGGCATAGGAATAGCTCCTGAACAGCAGCAAGCCATTTTCAAACGTTTTGTGCAGGTTGATACAAGTTTATCCAGAGATCATGAAGGTGCCGGGCTTGGCCTCTCTATAGCAAAAGCTTATGTGGAAATCCTGGGCGGTAAAATTTGGGTTGAATCAGAAAAAGAAAAAGGCTCTGTATTTTATTTTACTATTCCTTTGGAAAATGAAGATCAGGATAAATTGACATCGGGCAAACAAGGAAATAAGTTTAAAAGTATAAATAAGGACGCTACTATACTTGTTTGTGATGATGATGAGGTTTCTCTTAAATATTTTGAAGATATGTTTGCCGGAGAATCGATTAATCTGTTAATAGCCAGAAACGGAAAAGAAGCTATTGAATTATGCAAGCACCATCAGAATATACAACTTGTATTTATGGATACGAAAATGCCTGTTATTGACGGAGTAACAGCAGCTCAATATATTAAAGAAAGTAATCCGAAAATGCCTATAATTGCTCTTCCCGCATTTGCTCTGGAAAGCGAAAAAAGAAAATTTGGCGATATGTTTGACTCTTATATAACAAAGCCAGTAGAAAAAGATCTGGTGATGGAAACAATCAATAAATTTCTTTCTACTGAATAATAAAATGGAGCTTAATTATTGTGAGTGCTGATTTTTTTAGAACTCTTATCTTACATATTAAGCATCAATTGATAATCAGACAGGAAGCTACTTCCCACTAATTGTTTAGTTAATCAGGTTTTAAAAAAGGCAGCAAATGTTTTATAAATCCGTTTGATCATAAAGACCACGATATACAAAACAACTCCTGCCTTTCGTTCAATTAATTAGAGTCCGGGTAGAGCGGCTCGTTACCTTGCCGCTCCCCCACAGACCCGTACGAGCGGATTTCCCGCATACGGTTCCTCTCAATTTGGTTTTGCTAAAAGACAAGAGTGGTATATCTTGGGTTTTAGCAAAGGTAGC
>JAIPBW010000048.1 GCA_021738505.1 Bacteroidales bacterium
GACTTGTGATTCTGCCAGGACTCGAACCTGGAACCTTCCCGACTTTAGTCGCGGATGCTCTATCCAGTTGAGCTACAAATTCTGAATAAAAAAGCCGGGGTAGCAGGATTAAGAAAGATAAAAAATAAATTGGAAAATACGAAAACCCTATTGCTCAATACTCTTGCTCAATACTGCCTTGTGATTCTGCCAGGACTCGAACCTGGAACCTTCCCGACTTTAGTCGCGGATGCTCTATCCAGTTGAGCTACAAATCCTGAATAGAAAAGCCGGGTTAACAGGATTAAGAAAGATAAAAAATAAATTGAAAAACGCGAAAACCCTATTGCTCAATACTCTTGCTCAATACTGTCTTGTGATTCTGCCAGGACTCGAACCTGGAACCTACGGCTTAGAAGGCCGTTGCTCTATCCAGTTGAGCTACAGAACCTGAATAGAAAAGTCGGGGTGGCAGGATTCGAACCTGCGACCTCCTGCTCCCAAAGCAGGCGCGCTAACCAAGCTGCGCTACACCCCGAAATATTTTACTAACCATTAACTCTTCTTGCGGAGAGGGGGGGATTCGAACCCCCGGTACCGATTTAAACGGTACGCCGGTTTAGCAAACCGGTGGATTAAGCCACTCTCCCACCTCTCCGGTTATACTCTGTCAAAAAACTTCCCGCGAAACGGATGGCAAAAGTAATAAAAGCATTTGGTAGAACAAAATATTTCTTTCACTTTTTTTATATTATTTAACAAAAGGCTAACTATAAATTGGTTATGACAAATTCCGTTCTTCTGTTTTTTGCCCTGCCTTCTTCTGTTTCATTATCTGCAACAGGATTTTTTTCACCAAAGCCTTTGTAACTTAACCGGGATTTCTCTATCCCATACTCTATAAGCTTTTGATAAACAGACTCTGCCCTGTCTTCCGACAGTTTCAAATTGTACTGTGCATCACCTACATTATCCGTATAACCATGAATAGATATTTCCAGATTTTTATTATTCCTGAGGAAGTCAACAAAATCTTTAAGGATTATTTCGGACTCTTTAGTGAGTTTGTCGCTGTCAGTATCAAAGTAAATATCATTTAGTTCATAAGACTTCCCTACTTTAAAAGGTTTTAGCTCCAGATCAACGGAGGCGGGCTCCATATAAACCGGCTTTTTACTGGAAATGTATTTAGACTGATAGACATGTTCTTTACTCTTGACCTTCATCACATAATCCGATTTAAAGGGCAACGCAGCCACATATTCCCCGGTTTCATTATCCACATCAACAACGGTTACTTCTTTGCTATCTACATTTTGCAATTCAATTTTTGCATCTTCAACAGGTTGATCAGTTTCCTCGTCTTTTAACGTTCCTTTCAGAAACAATACTCTCTCTGGTTGAGCTTCTTCATAAAGGTCAAAATAGAAAATATCATAATCCCCCCCTTTGCTATATTTATTGGAGGCAAAGTAACCTTTCTTACCGTCGGTACTAACAAAAAACCCGAGTTCATCATCTTCCGTATTTATGGGATAACCAATATTGTTGGGTTCGGTTTCCTGATCTTCTCCTAATCTGATATAATAAATATCATATCCACCGACCCCTTTATGGCCGGGATACAACTGGTCGGCATCCTTCTCGTACCGGTCTCTTGAAGAAAAGTACAGGGTTTTACTATCGGTATGGATATAAGGAGAAGACTCATCACCGGATGTATTAATTGACGGGCCGGCATTTACCGGCTCCGACCAGTTTCCGCTTGAATCTTTTTTAGTAAAATAAATATCATACCCCCCATATCCTCCACTCCGGTCACTAACAAAATAGATCTTATCACCGTCAGAAGTCACTGTTGGCATGGTTTCCCAGGTATCATCGTTGTTCACTTTTTCTCCGAGGGGTTCAATATCAGACCATTTTTCTCCATCATAATGAGAATGACAAATATCGCAATTGTAATAGCCTTTTACCGGGCTACAAATTGTCAGATATAAATCTTTATTATCTATTGTGATCGTTGCTCCTCCTTCATTTTTTTCCTGATTAAACGGTTCGGGCATGGCTTTACCTTTCTCAAACACATTTTCTGTTTTACGATGAGAGACTATAAATTCTTCTTCATAGTTATCTTCAGGCTCCCAGGCCGTCTGTTTGCTTTCTTTTTTAACCTTACGTGTAAAAAACATCATCTCATGGTCGGGAGATAACACCGCAAGATATTCATCCCGGGCTGTAGAAATCCCTTTGACGGGTTTGGGGTCAAACGGGACTTCATTGGAGAAAATCCGGTTGTTGAATTTTGCCCGCTCATACATTTGTTCCGCATGGTCAAAATCATCTTTTGTCACTCGCTTCTGTCCTTCCAGGTCACTGGTCAGAAACTGATCATAATACTCCGCTGCTTTTTTCCATTCCTCGCGCCCGTAGTATATTTCACCCAAATAATAATAACATTTTACATCGGCCTGCGGACAAACTTCAGCCACAACAGAAAAACTTTCCTCTGCAGAACGAATGCTTCCCCGGCGATTCCTGGGGTTTATATTAATATAAGCTTTCAACAAATGAGCATTGTAATTTTCCGGAGATGCTTCTATAGACTTTTTTAAATGTTTTAATGCTTTGCTGAAGTCAGCATCGCGGTAGGCTTTCTGACCCTTCTCATAGTATCGCTCAGATTTTCTTGAAATATCTACATCACATTCCTCATCGCTCTGAGAATAGAGAAAACAAGTACTCCCCAAAAAGAATATCAATATAAAGAATACTTTTATGTTCATATATTTGTGCATTTTCGTTTGATATTAGACAAACTCCTGTATTTTTCAATATCAGGATAGTTCGGTTTGCTTTTCTGTTTACGTTCTTTCATGAAAACATTCATCGCTGCAAATAACGTATATTTGAAGCTGAATCGAAACAAAAATCATTAGAAATATAGGTAACGAAGATTTTACTGACTTATGATACAGATGAAGTCTTTGACCATAATAAAAAATCAGCTATAACTAATGCTGCCATTGATTCGACAATAGGGATAGCCCGGGGCACAACACAAACATCATGGCGACCTGAAATCGCAATTTTCTCGGGCTTTTTATCTGTATTAACTGTTTGTTGGCTTTTATGAACGGAGGATATCGGCTTAAAAGCAACCGAGAAATAAATAGCTTCTCCATTTGATATTCCTCCTTGTATGCCGCCGGAATGATTGGTTTTGGTACGAATTTCATGATTTTTTTTCTCAAATTCGTCATTGTGTTCCGAACCAAACATAGAAGCAGCATTGAACCCTTCTCCGTATTCAAACCCTTTAACGGCATTAATGCTCATCATTGCAGATGCTAAACCGGCCTGTAGTTTATGATAAACCGGTTCTCCCAAGCCTGCAGGCGCATTACGAATAATGCAGGAAACAACACCTCCGGCAGTATCCCCTTCTTTTCTTAATCTATTGATCAATTGATCCAATTCATTATCCCGATGAGGATCCAAAAAACCATAGCTACTCTTCTGCAGATCATTACCTGTAAATTCATTTATGGTTTTATTGGCTTTGATGTTACCGATTTGACTAACTCCAGCCAGCAACTCTATATTATGTTTCTGCAATAGTAACCGGGCTAAAGCACCTGCCACAACACGAACAGCAGTTTCCCTTGCCGAAGCACGGCCACCTCCTTTATGGTCGCGGATTCCATATTTTTCCTGCCACGTATAATCTGCGTGAGAAGGCCTATAAACATTCTTAAGAGTATCATAGTCAGCCGGGCGATGATTTTTATTTTTAATCAGAAAAGCTATAGGCGCTCCGGTTGTTTTGTTATCCTCCAATCCTGAAAGCCAGACAACCTCATCATCCTCTTTTCGTTCGGTACCCCCTTGTTTAGGTACCGGCTTCCGCCGCTTCAGTTGTTGCTCAACAAACCTGTAGTCGATTTCAATGCCTGCCGGAAAACCATCCAGCACGCCACCTATAGCAGTCCCGTGGGATTCACCAAAACTACTGAACTTTAAAATATTTCCAAAACTATTACTTGCCATAACCGGAAATAATTATCTTTTTTACAATTGCTTTATCTTGTGTGGTTAGTTTTACATAATAAATGCCGTCCGGTAAACGAAGATTAAATTTCTTCTTGCTCTTCAGCTTTCGCACAAGCTTTCCATCGATAGTAAAAATCTGTATCTTTCCTGAAGATATATTTAACGGTAATTCTATATTTACTAATCCACTTGAAGGATTGGGATAAACTAAAAACGCATCATCCTTTTTTTCATCAACATTTACAACATCCGATGTATAATTCAGCTCAAATCCCCCGGCCACATCATTTGCATTTGAAACGAATACAATAAACATCTCTCCGCTATTTGAAATTATGGGTGAATTCGGAAGATTACTCCCGTAATACTCGCCCAGACTGGTAGCGGGAGAAGTAGAAGGGTCCGAAATAATCACCTTATCTGAACTATCGTATGTATCCAAAGAAGTGAAATCAACTTCTATTCTGTTGGCACCGGCGGGTTTAATATACCATTTACAAAAGGTGTTATTAGTATAAGGAAATGCCCCTGATCCATCCCGGATACTGCCGGCTGCAGAATCTATAACAGTTAAGCTACCACAATAATCCGGCAATGACACATGATACTCCGCATGAAACCCTTCACCGGTCTGGGCACTGTCGGATTGGAAAGTGATAAAAAGTTGTTGTCCGGTTGACGTAATCAAGTCGGGGATACTATCTCCTGATATTTTAGCCAGCATAGGAGCACTTGTATCGGCACCATCATAAACACGGATAAAGTCATTATTCCATTCCAGGTCGACCTTTTTAAAATCCAGCGAGATAGCTAACACATCAAACTGTGCTGGATCAATTAACCATGAACAGGCAGTATTATTATTGTAATTTTTATGCCCGCTGCCATCTTCAAATGAACCTTGCATTGCAGCCAGGGTATCAGGTCCGGAGCAAAACGAGGGGTAGTTTGTGTCAGGAACAGCTCCAAAGATAGCTCCCTGCGAAGTACTTAAAGACGTTCCCTGAGGGTTTAGATCATGCAAATAATAGTATCCATCATGATTCCCCGACCATCCCCAATTGAAATGATAGAAATTATTCCCCTGATATCCATCAAGGATAAAAGCGTGACCACCAGACATATCTGCTACAAAACCACTATAAGCTAATGGCTGCTTTTTATCAATCGCCTCATGCAAAAAAGAGTCCCACAAGCTATCCGGATAATTATCTTTCCATTTCCCATTGGTCGAGTCTGGAAAATTAAAATAATTCTTCAACGCATCAATTGCTTTAAAACCCGGCGATCCGGAAGCATTAGGACCATAAGCCATATCAACACTAACTCCACAATGGTACATTAATTCAGCGATAGCATCATTTTTCTTAGTATGCAACTTATCAACCATTTGGCTATATTTGTATTGCGTATTTCCAAAATCTGCTGATAAATAACCATAGTCTGGGTGGGTATATCCATGAGCTCCTGTGCCCGTTACAGGAAAACGATAATAATACATTAATTGCGCCATAGCTACAGCCACACAACCGGAAAGAGTGTGCCCAACGGAACCGGCTGAATCTGCAGGTGCATAAGTGTTGTATGGAAAATTTTGGTCCCATTTAGATAAGATTAAAGGCTCAACACCTTTTGAAGAACTTTTATATGAATTATTTTTCAAAGATTGCCATAGCTTTCTTGTTTGAGTTGCCGGTTTAATCTGCTCCTTTTTAATATACAATATCTCTTTCTTTCGGTGTCCCATCCACTGCTTTACAGAGGTGTGGGCTTCCTCCCAGGAAGGAACGCCCGTAAAACCATAGCCCAAAACAGGAAAAGCCGCATCATCGGCAGATATAAACACATAACCCCCGGGATTAATATGAAACAGGTAAATCAATGTGTCCTCCGATTGGATAAGGTAATCCGTTGAAACAACATCACTCACAGGCTCAAAAGACTTGCTGTCGCCCACGGCATTAAAAAAATTCAAAGCCACAATTTTAGCTGTATCTTCGCTAACGGGATTTGGAAATAAAAATTTTGATATTAAAAATAACAGAATAATGAATAAATTTTTTTTCATGGAAGTTTATTTTTGCATGTAAAACCCGTTGTTGATAAAAACTATAGGTCTTTGTCAGTAAAAATTTTAAGTTAACACCCGGCATCAAATATACAAATATTGTGCACTTATATAAGTGCTATTTGCTTAGTTTTTTATAATTTCGTAAACTGCATAATTTAAATGCAGATAAAAGTAAAGAAAAGGAATTTATATAAAGGCATTTTATTATTACAAACTAAAAATGAATTAACTATAAGAATCATTTGGCCTTTAACCCCCTAAAAGGTAATTTTGGGAGTATTATATAAAAGAATAATTTATAACGTTAATAAACAGAATAATTATGAAGAAACTGATTGTAAATATAAAACAGCTTATTCAGATTGAAGAAAAGCCAGGCCGCATGAAATCCGGCAAAGAAATGAGCAAGCTGGAAACGATTAATAATGCTTATCTGATTATCAATGATGACAAGATACATGATTTCGGGCCAATGGAGGAACTAACCGATACTTCAGCCGATGAGACCATTGACGCCGAAGGCTCCATGGTCATGCCTGCTTTTTGCGATCCGCATACTCATATAGTTTTTCCGGAGACCCGCGAGATAGAATATATTGATAAAATAAAAGGGCTGTCATATGAAGAAATTGCCAAAAGAGGCGGAGGCATTTTAAATTCAGCTCAAAAGATCATAGAAAAAAGCGAAGATGAACTTTTTGAATCCGCAAATAAGCGACTCAAAGAAATGGCTTCTTACGGCACCGGTGCCGTAGAAATAAAAAGCGGCTATGGCTTAACAACCGAAGGAGAGCTGAAGATGCTTCGTGTTATCAAGCGACTAAAGGAAAGTAGTCCGCTTACAATCAAAGCCAACTTTTTGGGTGCTCATGCGGTTCCTCCCGAATATAAGGAAAACCAGAAAGAATATGTGGATCTGATCATCAACGAAATGATCCCGGCAGTGGCCAAAGAAAACCTGGCCGATTATATTGATGTATTTTGCGACCGGGGTTTCTTCACGGTAGAAGAAACTGAGCGTATTCTGGAAGCAGGGGCCCATTATGGCTTAGTCCCCAAAATACATGCGAATGAACTTGATTATTCCGGAGGCATTCAGGTTGGAGTAAAACATAACGCTTTATCTGTCGATCATCTGGAATATACAGGAGGTGAAGAGATCAATGCTCTGAAGGACTCTGATACAATGCCAACCTTGTTACCCGGGGCATCATTCTTTTTGGAATTGGTATATGCACCGGCCAGAAAAATGATTGATGCCGGGCTGCCCGTAGCTATGGCTTCAGATTTTAATCCGGGCTCATCACCCTCGGGAAACATGCAGTTTATCCTTTCTTTAGGCTCCATCAAATACAAGATGCTTCCTGAAGAAGCTATCAATGCAACAACTATAAACTCAGCTTATGCAATGGGCGTTGAAAAAGAATTAGGCACTATTTCAAAGGGAAAAACAGCCAATCTGATTATCACTAAAGAAATTCCGAATTATGAATTTTTACCTTATTATTATGGTGCAAATAAAGTAAAACATACCATAATTAAAGGTGAAATCGAATCAACAAATAACTAAATGAAACCTCCATGGCGCCAATTTTTTCGACATACAGGAGAATGATTAAACACGAAAAGCGAGAAGGCGTTGATGAGATGATGCGATGATGGGTATCTTGAATTATGAATTACGAATTACGAATTATAAATTACATTTACGAATAAGAATACACTAAATCCGCGTTAATTGGTGTGTAATTAGAGAAATTAGCGGACAAACAGCGAACACAAAGCAACAAACAAAATTTTAGACATATGAGACAAGTAATTGAATGTGTGCCCAATTTCAGTGAAGGGCGCGATAAAGAGGTGATCAAACAAATTACAGATGAGATTGAAAAAATTGAAAACGTCAAACTACTGGATGTTGACCCCGGTGCGGATACCAACCGGACTGTTGTAACATTTGTTGGCTCACCTAAAGAGGTAAAAGAAGCAGCTTTTCAGGCAGTAAAAAAAGCTTCCGAATTAATTGATATGAGCAAGCATTCAGGAGCTCATCCAAGATTTGGAGCCACCGATGTATGTCCGTTAGTACCGGTTTCCAACATTTCCATGGAAGAAACGGTAGAACATGCACGCGAATTAGCTGAACGCATTGGCAAAGAACTTAATATCCCGATCTATTGTTATGAAAATGCAGCTTACGAAGAAAAAAGACAAAACTTAGCTAACTGCCGTTCAGGAGAATACGAGGGTTTAAAAGACAGAATTACGCAACCCGAATGGAAGCCGGATTTTGGCCCGGCAGAATTTAATGCCCAAACAGGTGCTACTGCAGTAGGAGCACGCGATTTTCTGGTTGCCTTTAATGTTAACTTAAATACCACTTCTCTGAGAAGAGCCAATGCCATTGCTTTTGATGTGCGCGAGAAAGGCCGCGTCAAACGTGAAGGCGGTAAAATCACTGGAAAGCCTGTGTTAGATGAAAATGGCAATAAAGTATGGATCCCGGGGACATTAAAAGCCGTTAAAGCTATCGGCTGGTTTATTGATGAATACGGTGTTGCCCAAATATCCATGAACTTAACCAACATCAGTGTTACTTCCGTTCATGAGGCTTTTGATGAAACTGCAAAAAAAGCGGCTGAACGCGGAATTCGTGCTACCGGATCAGAGCTGGTCGGGCTTATTCCAAAACAAGCTATGCTGGATGCAGGAAAATACTTCCTCAGAAAACAACAGCGTTCTTTAGGCGTTTCCGAAGATGAACTGATCAAAATCGCTGTTAAATCAATGGGCCTTGATGATCTTAAACCTTTTGATCCCAAGGATAAAATCATTGAGTACATGATGGACGATGACAACCAGGAAAAGCTTGTCGATAAGAACATGACCGATTTTGCCAATGAAACGGCCTCCGAAAGTCCGGCACCCGGTGGAGGTTCAATTTCTGCTTATGTGGGAGCACTCGGAGCTTCACTCGGAACAATGGTAGCTAATCTTTCATCCCACAAACGAGGTTGGGATGACCGTTGGGAAGAATTTTCCATGGTAGCGGAAAAAGGCCAACAGAAAAAAGATGAATTGCTTTATTTAGTGGATGAAGACACCAATGCCTTTAATAAAATTATGGATGCTTTCCGTTTACCTAAAAAAACAGACGAAGAAAAAGCAGCCCGGAAAGAAGCTATTAATGAAGCTACACGTTATGCCAGTGAAATACCATACCGGGTAATGAAAACGTCTTTCGAATCTATGGAGGTTATGAAAGAAATGGCAGAGAAAGGCATGAAAAGTTCGATATCAGATGCAGGTGTTGGCGCTATATGTGCAACGGCTGCTGTTCGAGGCGCTCATTTGAATGTGCAAATAAACACAAAGGACTTTGAAGATAAAGCCTTTGTTGAAGAAATGCTGGAAAAAGCTCAAAAAGTAAATGAGCTGGCACAAAAGAAAGAAAAAGAAATTCTGGCCCTGGTAGAACAAAACATGTAAATCCGGAATTTTTAAGGATATTAGGTTGTCATAGAGATTGAAAAAAAGATCTCCATGGCAACCTTTTTTTTATGCTATATAATCCGATGATAACCCTACATATTGAAACATTAAAATGCATAGTACGTAAAATGAGTATAATAAACAAAGAAGTTTTCAACCGTTAGAAATATTTTTTCTTTTTCAAACCATCTAATAAAAACTACCACTAAACTCTGATTTACTGAACTTTAACTCCATAAGGTCTTTTTGCAAAGCATACAAATCAAATAAATATTCACAATTTTGAACAATTCCATGAAAAATTTTATCCAAATAATGCTTGCGTAACGTTAAATTATTATTAATTTTAAACCCAAATATTAATTGTCTAACTAAATCCAGTTCTTATGAAAAAAATTACGCTATTACTTGTAGGCTTTTTATTTTTTAGCTTACAAGTATTACAGGCACAAAACCGGACAATCACTGGTACGGTTACCGATCAGGACGGCGGGACAATCCCCGGCGTTACAGTAGTTGTTGTAGGATCAACTACCGGTACTACCACTGATAGCGAAGGTAAATTTAACCTGACTATTTCTGAAGATGCCGATTCATTGAAATTTTCTTTTGTTGGTTTTCAAACAAAAGTGGTTCCAATCACAGCATCAAATGAGTACAATGTCACATTGGTTTCAGAAGCAAAAGACATTGAAGGTGTTGTTGTTACAGCACTTGGCATCAGAAGGTCAGAAAAGAAGTTGGGGTATTCAACCTCTAATGTCGGTTCGGAAGAAGTAACCAAAACACAAACGCCCGATGCGATTACTTCACTCCAGGGTAAAATATCCGGAGTTGAAATTAACAGTACATCAGGACAGCCCACAGCATCATCAAGTGTGGTATTAAGGGGATATTCTTCCATTACAGGAAATAACCAACCCCTCTATGTTGTTGATGGTACTCCGATTACCAACAGCTCAAACCAACAAAGTGATGATCTGAACAATCAGCTTGACTTTGGAAACGGAGCCAATGCCATTGATCCTGCCAACATTGAGTCCATTGATGTCCTTAAAGGAGCTGCGGCAACCGCACTTTATGGTTCAAGAGCTGCTAATGGTGTCATTATGATTACCACAAAAAGTGGTTCGAAAAATCAAAAGATGCGTGTGAATTTTTCCACAAGTGCTACCTTCACCACACCAATGCGTCTGCCACAGTTGCAGAACAGATTTGGCCAGGGATGGAGCGGCGACTGGGCTTCCAATGAAAATGGTAGCTGGGGCCCCCATTTTGATGGTAAAATGCGCTTATGGGGTAACACCGTCGACAATTCAAGACTCCTGAAACCTTTTGAAGCTCAAGAAGGAAACCTCAGAGAGTTTTTTGATGTAGGACAAAGCTATAAGAACAGCATTTCTTTAAGTGGTGGTGGAAAAAACACAACTTTCTACGCTTCTTATGGAAACACCTATAGCGATGGATACATTCCTACGGATAATGACAAATTAAATCGTCATGCATTTTCGGTTAAAGGAAGTGTCACAAGCAATAAGCTAACCCTCTCGGGTAACATAAATTACGTTAGACGCGATGCCAGTACTATCGCTGCCGGACAAGGCGGAGACGCTGCTACACTCTTTCAGGATTTAATGCAGATTCCTCGCGATTTCAGTATTGTAGATATGGAAGATTATGAAAGCAAATTCTACAATATCAACAATTTCTATACGCCTTATGCAACAAATCCATATTTTATTATTAATGAAAATGGTAATGACCTGCAGAACGACCGTGTATATGGTAACTTTACTACCGACTACAAATTCAATGACAATTTGAACTTAACCTGGAGAATAGGTGAAGATATCAATGGTAATTACCTGAAAATATGGAATGCAATTGCCATTCCTGATGATGATTCACCAAACTCAACAAAACAAGATATTCCCGGGAATGTCATTGAACAAACCACAACACGTCGGGAACTTAATAGTGACCTTACCTTAAATTACCAGAAAGAAATAAACAGAAGCTGGTCTATAGGTGGTCTTGCAGGATGGAATGTCAACAACCGTTATTTCAAACGGTTAAATGCTGAAGTTACAAGCCTGGACATACCTGATTTCTATAACCTGGCGAACAGCAGTGAAGACCCACAAGCTGAAACTTTTGTCCGCAGAAGAAGACTATATGGTATTTATGGACAGGGAGAAGTTGCTTATAATGATTATCTTTTCCTGACCTTGACGGCAAGAAATGACTGGTCATCCACACTACCTAAAGAAAATAACTCTTTCTTTTATCCCGGTGTAACATTAGGTTTTGTACTTTCCGATGCTGTACCGGCACTGGAAGAGATTTCCGATTACATGAAAATTCGTACTGCCTGGGGTAAAACAGGTAATGATGCCGATCCTTATTTGATCAATTCTGTAATCATACCTTCACAAGTTAACTTTGGCTTTGGCCAGTTTAACTTCCCGTTAGGAGGAGTAAATGCATTTGAAGTATCCAACCTGATCGGAAATAAAAATCTTGAACCGGAAATTACAACAGAATTTGAACTTGGCTTTGATTTCCGCTTCTTTGATAATCGTTTAGGTATTGACTTCGCTTATTACGACAGAGCAACAGAAGGTCAAATCTTCCAGGTACCTCTTGCTTCAAGTACAGGCTACCGTTCACAAACACTCAACTTTGGAGAAGTCTCCAATAAAGGTGTGGAACTTCGATTGAAGGTAACCCCAATAAAAGTTAATGACTTCCAATGGGACATCACCTATAACTTCACTAAAAACAACAACGAAGTTATTGAACTACCCGAAGGTTTAGATCAGGTTGTTATTAACACTTCTTATGGTATTGACTTTGTAGCAGAAGAAGGTGAACCGATTGGTGTTTATTATGGGCAACAAGCTAAGCGAACAGATGACGGCAAAATTATCGTTAATAGCAACGGTATCCCCAAATTAGCAAATGACAAAAAACAATACGGCAATGCTGAAAGAGATTATACTATGGGATTGCAAAACTCTTTTAGTTATAAAGATTTTAACCTTGGTTTCTCTCTCGACTACAGAAAAGGTGGTTTAATGTATTCCTATACTGCACGGATTAATTATTTTGTGGGTAATGCTACAAAAACAATTTATAATGATCGTGAACCATTTGTTGTTCCAAACTCAGTTCAGGAATTTGACACGGATGGAGATGGTGTGCCTGACACATATGAGGAAAATACAGCACAAATTGACCGTGCAAATGTATTTACCTATTGGAACCAGACTGACAATGAAATGATGTCACAGGAGCATGTCCTCGACAAAACGTTCCTCAAATTAAGAGATGTTACTTTCAGTTACGACCTTCCTAAGAAATGGTTCTCCAATATGCCGGTAACCACAGCTAATCTGGGAATCTATGGCAGAAACCTTCTCATTTGGACACCGGAAGAAAACAATTTTGTTGATCCGGAATCCTCTACATTTGGTAATGATCTTTATGGAGCCTTTGGTGAATTTGCCGGTAGCCCCACAGCAAGATCATTTGGGTTTAAATTAAATGTAACATTCTAAAACAATGAAAATTATGAAGAATATATTAAAATTAACAATAATAGCAAGCCTCATTGTTGGACTGTTCGGAAGTTGTGAAAAAGACTTTTTAGATGTCAACGATGACCCAAACAATGCAACTGAGGCTACAGCAGGTCAGATCTTCCCGGCTGCTACAGCATCTGCCGCAGGAGTAATTGGCGGTAACTATGCCCTTGCCGGAGGAATCTGGAGCCAGTACTGGACACAAGCTAACGCTTCCAACCAGTATAAAAGCTTTGCATCCTTTAATGTTAGCCCCGATGACCTGGACAGATTTGCCTGGGAAGAACTTTATTCGGGTGCCCTTAACGACTTTAAAGCTGTAAGAGAAAAAGCATCAACAAAAGAAGACTGGAGCTATTTCTTAATGTCAACGGTTCTGGAAACCTATACTTATCAGATTTTAGTTGACCTCTATAACCGCATCCCCTACTTTGATGCTTTACAAGGAGCTGACAATCTGAATCCGGAATTTGATAATGGAGAATTAATTTACGAAGACCTGATCTCCAGAATTAATGGTGCACTAGCTAAAAACCTTGATGCAAGTTCCGTTTCAAACCCCGGAGCAAAAGATTTTATCTTCAATGGAGATATGGATCAATGGGTAAGATTTGCCAATACGCTAAAGCTTAAAATCTATTTACGCCAGCGTTATGCCAATCAAACTGTTGCTCAGGACGGAATTACAGACATGTATAATAATGGAGCAGAATTTCTGGAAACTAACGCTTCCATGGATGTATTTCAGGATGCCGATAGTAAAAGTAATCCATTTTACGAAATGGATCGCAGGCAGCTAAACACACCTAACAACTTACGCGCCAGCGAAACTATGTTTAATTGGTTAGAAGGCAATTCTGATCCACGAACTGAATACCTTTACAATGAAGCAGAAAACGGTGGTTATATGGCTATGCCGCAAGGCAGTCATAATGCATCCACGTCACAGATTGATCCTGATGACATTTCTGTTGTCCATTTAGAACCCACCGATCCTGTTATTTTCATGTCAGCAGCAGAAAGTTATTTCTTGCAGGCTGAAGTAGCAGTTATTTATGGATTAGGTGGTAGTGCCAAAACCCTTTATGACAATGGTGTTATGGCTGCTTTTGCTCAGTATGGTCTGGATGGCTCCTCATTCATTGCTTCCGGTGGCGAATATGAATTCCCTGCTTCAGGAACAGAAGAGGATAAGCTACAAGCAATAATCACCCAGAAATGGGCAGCTATGGCCAGATTCCAGGGCATGGAAGCTTGGACGGAATGGAGAAGAACAGGTTATCCTGACTTTTTCGTACCGCCTCAGGACAATGCGCTTGGACAAGGAGAATTTTTGCTTCGTCTGTTATTCCCTGACTCTGAAAGAAGAGCAAATACTAATTATCCCTCACTTGTACCTGTAACTGTTCCGGTATGGTGGGACAAAGACTAAGAAACCTTAAACCAAAAAACAAGTGTTATGAAAAAACGACTAAAATATAGCAGTTTATTATTAATGGCTTTTGCACTCATTTTGATCGGGTGCGAAAAAGAAACAGAAGGGATTTCCAAAGTAACGAAATTTGCCGAATTTGAAATGACAGGCCCGGAATATTACTTTTTGGAAAAAGGAACCCCATTTTCTGAACCGGGAATTAAAGCCACTGAGGGTGGTGAAGAAATTCCGGTTACTACTGAAGGCTCTGTAGACGAAACTACAAAAGGGATATACATTTTATCATATTCCGCCAAAAATAGTGATGGATTTGAAAAAACAGTAACCCGCATAGTTATCGTCTATGAAGGTGACCTTACAGCTACAGACCTTACCGGGAACTATGCCGGCGGTTATTATGGTGATGCTACTATGTCCGTTTCAAAGGTCAAGGATGGACTCTATCAATCAACAGATGTGTTTGGTTATGGCCCTCCTTATGAAATATCCGGTAAAATTGCTGATCTTGGTAACGGCGACCTTATAGTATTGCCCACCAGCTCTGCATTCGGGCCGGTATTAAAATCTGAGGGAATTTACACAAGTACAACATTGGAATATACCCTCGGTATTGAAGGATATGGCTATATCTTTGACACAGTATGGACAAAACAGTAGTTAATCTTTAAAAGAACATTATTATGAATAGAAAAATATTAATTTTTGCCCTCATCTTTGGCCTGATAGGAGTATTTTCCTGTGAAACCATGGATGATCCCGAAATGGAAACAACATCAACATTCCCGCTAAATGGTGAGTATTGGGTAACCTACTCACAAGGGGGATCTGTTGTAGTTGGCTATCAGGAACTGATCATAACCAACACGGCAGCTGATGATGGACAACATATCCTGATAACTGAGCCTGTGGTTTTGGTTGATGATGCTGGTCATGAAATTCCTGCAAAAGCAAATGTAAATATGGATAATCTGACATTCAGTTTGGATAATTTTACATTTGATCTGACTGACACTACGACGCAAACCGTAAGTATTGAAAACGGTAAGTTTATGGAAGAATCCTACACAACAGCAGCCGGAAACAAAACAGATAGTATCTACATGGACATGATCATTCATGACTCAGGGGATACTCTTGCTGTTAGCGGTTATAAATATACCGGATGGCCTGCTGACGATCACTAATCAGAAACTGGATAAACTATATATTAAAAAAGGAGTCATTTTTGGCTCCTTTTTTATTTTTGTATCTTTATTTGAACCAGCCTTTAAGAATAGAAAGGCGTAAGGAATAAGAAAGCAACATAAAGAAAAAAAAATCAATAGTAATAAACCTATTAACCAGACACAAATGAACTATTGGGCAAGAGTATTTAAAATACTAATCGTGCTATCCGCGATCAGTCTGTTACTTGTTGGTGTTTTTTATTTCTGGATTTATCAACTGGAATTAGATACACAAGCAATTATTTCCATCATCGCCATTATCGTAATTTTATCCTTAACCATTCCCATAGCCAGCGATGGATATAAGCAAAAAAGCATACCCATATCTTCTGTTCATCCTGACTGGAAAACGATTATTAAAAAGAATACGGAACATACGCATAAGTTCGTCAATAAAGCACAAGGTTTATTTATTCTGGTTCGCAAAGAAGATCCTCTTTTAAGCTGGTTTTATCTGGGCCGAAGAAATATCTGGATTATCGTAAAAGAAGATAAATTAATCTTTCACGGACCGGGCGAGACAATAGACAAGCTTTTGCAACTTATTTTCTCTTAAAAATCAAGAATTATTTGTTGATCATCTCCAGAAAATCATCTTCAGAAATCACCGGAATATTCAATGATTTGGCTTTTTCTAATTTTTTGGGTCCGATATTTTCACCTGCAATGAGATAATCCAGCTTTGAGGAAATGGAAGAGACATAAATTCCACCATTATTTTCAACAGCTTCTTTTATTCCTTCCCTGCTGAAATTCTTTAATTTACCGCTGGCAATAAATCGTTTCTGCTCAAGATGATTATCCTTTTGCTGTTTTTGTTCGGCCTGCATAGTCAGTCCTTGCTCTTTAAGCCTTTGAATTAGCTCACGGTTCGATTGCTCATTAAAGAAATCACTGACACTCTCTGCAATCCTTTCTCCGATATCATTTACGGCCACCAGATCTTCTTTGTCTGCATTCATTATTGAGTCAATATCTCCAAAATGCGCAGCGAGTTTTTTCGCTACTGTTTGACCTACATATCGAATGCCTAATGCATATAATACTCTTTCAAATGGAGCCGACCGGGATTCATCTATTCCCTTCAGAATATTTTCTACTGTCTTCTTCTGGAACTTAACTGTGCGTTGCTTTCCTGTCAGCTCATCCGTATAAGTTTTCTCCAGTCCGTAGAGTTGCTCAAATTTCAGATCATACAAATCAGCAGCATTCCGGATCAATCCACGATCAAAAAGCAGTTCAACTTTTCCTTCCCCCAGGCTGATAATATCCATGGCCTTCCGGCTGATAAAATGTTCAATTTTACCTTTGATCTGCGGAGGACAACCTTGCTCGTTCGGGCAATAATAAGCTGCCTCTCCCTCCTTTCGGCTCAACTTAGTGCCACATTCCGGGCACTTGTCTATAAATTGCACCTTTTTCGCATGTGTTGGACGTTTACTCTTGTCAACAGCTACAATTTTGGGGATAATATCGCCTCCTTTTTCCACCAATACAGTATCCCCGATGCGCACATCCAACTGCTCCATAATATCTTCGTTGTGCAGAGAAGCACGCTTAACGGTTGTTCCTGCCAGATGCACCGGTTGTAAATTAGCAACGGGAGTCACCGCTCCTGTTCGCCCGACCTGATAGGTGATTTTTTCTAAAATCGTACTGGCCTGCTCGGCGGGAAACTTATAAGCAATAGCCCATCGCGTGGATTTTGCCGTATAACCTAACTCCTGCTGCTGCTCCAGATTATCAACTTTTATCACAACACCATCAATATCGAAAGGCAAATCCGGGCGGGCCTCTTTCCATTCTGTGATAAAACTCCAAACTTCCTCCAGGTTTGAACATTTCGCAAAATAATCAGGAATTTTAAATCCCCATTTTTTGGCTTTCTGCAAATTGTCATAATGAGAATCAAAAGGCAAATAATCACCGGCTAAGCTATACAAAAAACAATCTAGAGGCCGTTTGGCAACCTCTGATGACTCCTGCATTTTCAAGCTCCCCGCTGTGGCATTGCGTGGATTTGCAAATGGTTGTTTCCCCTGGTTTATTCGATTTTTATTAAATTGTTCAAAAGGTTCACGAAACATAATTATCTCACCCCTGATCTCAAAACTTCCGGGATAATCATCTCCATATAATTTCAGCGGTATGCTATTGATCGTTTTAACATTTGCAGTAACATCATCTCCCTGAACTCCGTCTCCGCGCGTAACAGCTCGCATCAGTTCGCCATTTTCATACTTTAAGCTAATAGCTACGCCATCGTATTTAAGCTCACAAACATACATAAAATCATCATCGAGCCCTTTGCGCACACGTTGGTCCCAATCCTGTAGCTCTCCTTCGGAATAGGTATTTGCCAAAGACAACATAGGGCGATCATGAGCAACAGTAGCAAACTCTTTAGTGATATCTCCTCCAACACGTTTTGTAGGGGAATTCGATGAAGCAAATTCCGGATATTCCTTCTCAAGCTGCTCCAGCTCTTTCATCTTCATATCATACTCATAATCCGAAATTTCGGGCTGTGCTTTCACATAATACAAATAATTATGATAATGCAACGCTTCGGATAACTTCGCTATTTGCTCCCGGGCTTGTGATTTGTCCATAGTATGCAACAATTTTTACAAAAATAAAGATTTACCTGTAAATAGATAAAATGTTTAATCAAATAATGTCCCTGTTGTTTTTATTGGTTCAATCACTTCAGGGGAATTATTCTCAGGTTTATTAACCAAGGTTGAAACTTTATGTTTTCTCATAGGAATGCTTTCCAACGGACCTAACAAATCTGATGGTATCTCTTCAGAATCCTCCAGCCATATCTTTTCCTGATCCGGAGTTAATATAACCGGCATACGATGATGAATATCTTGCATTGTTGAGTTAGCACGGGTTGTCAAAATTGTAAAGCTGAGCACAGAGTGACCTTCAGCATCCTTCCAAACATCCCACAAACCGGCAAAACTAAAAATGGGCACATCCGGCAGGTAAAAATACCAGGGTTGCTTCTCCCCTTTTTTGTTCCATTCAAAAAAACCTGTAGAAGGAACAAGACATCGCTGTCTCTGCATAGCATGACGAAAAGATGGCTTTTCAGATGCTGTTTCTGCTCTTGCATTGATCAACTTATTCCCTATCGACGGATCCTTTGCCCAAAAAGGGATTAAGCCCCATCGATATAAATCTATTTTTTGTTTTTTATGATTTGATATGACGGGCAATCTTTGAGAAGGAGCACAATTGTAACACGGTTGATAGATTTTGGGGTCGATCTCAACCTGAAATCGATCTTTTAATTCAAAATCTTCTACGGATAAGGAAAAACGTCCACACATAAAAATTACAGATTTAAAAACTAAATTTGATCTTGATTACCAAAAATAAGCAAATTTACAATCTTGAACATCCAGAATAATGTAATTCATAACACCATCCCCGGATCGGCAGAATCTTTTCCGCTTAATAGCAGAGTACCTGATAATAGAATAGCCTTTTATCAACCTGAACAAAATGTAAAACTTTCCATACTGGCAGGATAGAACCTTCAGCTTTCTCAATCTGAAAACCTGATTTATTAACATTTGTTGAAAAATTTCTTTCCCTATACTTGATTTTTTCACATCATTTAACATGGAAATTAATCTTAAAAACGTATCTTTGCTTCAACTGAAATCTTTAATAAAATTAGTATAAAATATAAAAATAAAGACGTATGAAGAGAAATGTAATCATTATTGGAGCGGCGGGAAGAGATTTCCACAACTTCAACACCTATTTTCGTGGAAATGATAGTTTCAATGTAGTCGCATTTACGGCTGCTCAAATTCCTGACATAGATGACAGAAAATATCCTGCGGAATTAGCAGGCGAGTTGTATCCTGAAGGCATTCCCATATATTCAGAAGAGGAATTACCCCGATTGATAAAAGAATTAGAAGCAGATGACTGTGTATTTTCATATAGTGACGTTCCTTACCAAAAGGTAATGAATGTAACTTCAATTGTAAATGCTGCCGGAGCAAATCTCATGTTGCTCGGAGCTAAAGATACAATGGTAAAAAGCACAAAACCTGTTGTAGCAGTTGGCGCTGTTCGTACAGGTTGTGGTAAAAGCCAGACCTCACGTCGTATTATCGAGCTGTTGATGAACAAAGGCCTGAAAGTTGTTGCCGTTCGTCACCCCATGCCTTATGGCGATCTGGTTGCTCAGAAAGTACAACGTTACGCTGAACTGGACGATCTGAAAAAGCACAAATGTACCATTGAAGAAATGGAAGAATATGAGCCACATATCGTTCGCGGAAATGTTATTTACGCCGGCGTGGATTATGAAGCAATTTTAAGAGAGGCTGAAAAAGACCCCGATGGTTGTGATGTTATCCTTTGGGACGGTGGTAACAATGACTTCCCATTTTATAAACCAGACCTCAATGTAACTGTTACAGACCCACACCGTGCCGGTCACGAACTAAACTACTATCCCGGAGAAACCACGCTCAGATTAGCTGATGTAGCTATCATTAATAAAATGGACAGTGCTGCCCCGGAAAATATACAAACGGTACGGAAAAATATCGAAAAAGTAGCTCCCCATGCCACAGTTGTTGACGGTGCTTCTCCAATTAAAGTTGATGATCCTTCTGTTATCAAAGGAAAACGTGTCTTGGTTGTAGAAGATGGACCAACGCTGACACACGGTGAAATGAAACTGGGTGCCGGTACAATTGCCGCACAAAAATTCGGTGCTGCCCAATTAATTGATCCTCGCCCATTCACAGTAGGTAAATTAAGCGAAACTTTTGAAATTTATCCGAATATCGGAACTTTGTTACCTGCTATGGGATATGGAGAACAACAATTAAAAGATCTGGAATCAACAATCAACAATACCGATTGTGATGCAGTAATTATTGGAACACCTATCGACCTTAACCGCCTGATTGACATCAAGAAGCCCACAACACGGGTTTATTATGATCTTCAGGAAATTGGTGATCCGAATCTGCAAGACATCATTGATGATTTTGTTCAAAAACACAATCTTAAATAATTGCTTTTTTAAGGCGGCTTTAACAGTCGCCTTTTTTTTATCTATAAAACCCCGGAAAAAATCTTTTAAACACATAACCAGATGAACAACAAAAGCTTAATTTCTATCAATGACTACAGCAAGGAGGAAATCATCCAGTTACTTGATCGAGCGGAGGATTTCGAAAAGAACCCCTCGCAGCCCCTATTGAAAGATCATGTAATTGCCTCATTGTTTTTCGAACCTTCCACCCGCACACGGCTAAGCTTTGAAAGTGCCATCAGCCGCTTAAGCGGAAAAATAGTAGGCTTTACCGATGCCTCCAGCTCCAGTGTAAAAAAAGGCGAGTCATTAAAAGACACGATTCTGACGGTCAGCAATTATTCTGACCTGATTGTGATGCGCCATCCCTTAGACGGTTCCGCACGCTGGGCATCAGAAGTAGCAAACGTTCCTATAATTAATGCAGGAGACGGAGCAAACCAACATCCCACACAATGTCTTTTGGATTTATTCTCTATTCGCAAAACTCAGGGCACATTGGATAATTTAGACCTGGCCTTTGTCGGTGACCTAAAATATGGACGTACGGTGCATTCGCTTGTTATTGCCATGACAATGTTCAACACTACGTTCCATCTCGTATCACCTACCGAACTAAAGCTACCCAGTGCCGTTAAAAGGTATATCAAAGAAAAAAATCTTAAATATTATCAGTATACTGATCTGGAGGAGGTTATTCCAAATGTCGATGCTTGTTATATGACACGGATTCAAAGAGAACGCTTCGCCGATCCTATGGAGTTCGAGCGGGTAAAGAATTCTTATGTCCTCACACGGGAAATGGTTGATACTTCAAAAGATAATTTTAAAGTACTTCATCCATTACCAAGGGTAAACGAAATCAGTGAAGATGTCGACAGCAGCCCAAAGGCATATTATTTCCAACAAGCGCTTAACGGCGTATATATAAGAGAAGCATTATTAACCACAATACTCGGAGTATAATGGAACGAAAAGAACTAAAAGTATCAGCTATAAAAAACGGAACGGTAATCGATCATTTACCGTCGGATAGTGTTTTTCAGGTTATTCGCATATTAAATCTGAACAATTCGGAAAATCCGCTTTACAGCGGCATTAACCTGGAAAGCAAGAAATTCGGAAATAAAGGGATCATCAAAGTTGAAAACCGGTATTTTAAACCGGAAGAGGTCAATAAAATCGCCCTTCTTGCGCCAAAAGCAACCATGATCGAAATCAAAGATTTTGATGTGGTTCGTAAAACCAGCCTGGAAATTCCCGATGTGATCACTAAAGTTGTCAAATGTATTAATCCTAAATGCATTACAAACAATCAGAATGTCCCGACGAAGTTTGAAGTTATGAATAAAGATAAAGAAGAAGAATTAAAACTTCATTGTCACTTTTGTGAAAAAACAACAGCCCGGGAAAATATCATGTTCAAGTAAAACCAGGGCATGCCTTGTATCAACGGGGCATGCCTTTTTCTTTTCTCAAAATAAATATTTGGGTAATCTTTTTGCAAAACCAGACAGATTAGGTCTTAATACCCTTAAGAGAATTATTCCGGATTAACAATTTCTTCCAGTTCCATCCATTCCGATGTAAGCTCATCTATTTTCTCCATAAGCTCACCGATTTTTTCAGAGTTCTCCTGTAGTTGCTGTGGTGCTAACTCTCCACTATTCATTTTTTGAGTAAGCTTATCCTTTTCATCCTCCAGTTTCTGAATTTCCTGTTCTAAATGAGCATGTCGCTGCTTTTGTTTATAAGAAGCTTTATTGGGATCACGCTTACCCGGTTTACGCTTGTTTTGTTGCTTTTTTGGCTTCTGAATCTGCTTTTGTTTTTCTTCTTTTTGGGTTTTCAGACGATATTGAGTATAATTTCCGGGAAAATCTTTCACATGTCCATGACCCTCAAAAACAAAAACATGGTCCACCAGATTATCAAGAAAAGCCCTGTCGTGGGATGAGATCAGAACACATCCGTTAAAATTACGCAAAAAGTCTTCTAAAATAGCTAATGTTGGAATATCTAAATCATTGGTAGGCTCATCCAAAATAAGGAAGTTGGGATTTTCCATCAACTTCATCAGCAAATAAAGCCTGCGTTTTTCACCTCCGCTTAAATTATTAAAATAATTGTACTGTGTTGTGCTGTCAAAATTAAAATAAGACAAAAACCGCGAGGCAGACATCGTTCCATTGTGCAACTCAATCTCTTCGGCAACATCCTTTACAATTTCCAACACTCGTTTATTGCCCTCTACCTGCATTCCCTGCTGTGAAAAATAGCTGATTTTAGTAGTTTGTCCGTGCACGATACTACCCTTATCCGGCTTTTCGTCTCCAACAATCATATTAAAAAGCGTGGATTTCCCAATGCCATTCGGACCTACGACTCCTATTTTCTCTCCCCGTTTGAAGGTATAACTGAAAGCCTCAACGATCTTTAAGTTTCCAAAACTTTTATAGATATCATTTATCTCTAATATCTTTTTACCAAGTCTCTCTGATTTCACAAACAGTTGCGACCGGGAGTCATCAACCTGCTGATTTGCTTTTTGCTCCAGGGAATAAAAGGCTTCCACTCTGGCCTGCGCTTTTGTCCCGCGAGCTTTAGGCATACGACGCATCCATTCCAGCTCTTTTCTGTAAAGATTTTTTGCCTTGTCAATCTCCCGTAACATCTGCTGATGAAGCTCTTCCCGTTTTTCAAGAAAATAGCTGTAATTTCCTTTGTATTTATAAAGCTGGTTATTATACATCTCAACAATCTCTTCGCAAAGCTCATCAAGAAAATAACGGTCGTGAGTTACCAATAGTAACGCCAGCTTCTGACGGCTTAGAAAATTCTCCAGCCATTCGATCATTTCAATATCCAGATGATTGGTTGGCTCATCCAAAATCATCAAATCCACTTGTTGCATCAACACACGAGCTAAAGCTACCTTTTTTCTTTGCCCCCCGGACAAAATACTCACGGGTTGATGAATGTCTCCCAATTTAAGACGAGACAAAATTTCCTTGACTTTTTCTTCATAATCCCAGGCCTGCATTGCATCCATACGATTCATCGCATCTTGCATAAATTTCCTGTTATCTGTATTATCCTTTTGCTCAAGATATTTTATACTCAGCTCATAATTGCGAATAGCCTTAATGAACGGATTATCCGAATGAAAAAGCTCTTCAAAGATGGTATTTTTATCATTAAGATCAGGGTTTTGGGACAGATATCCTACTTTTGTTCCTTCCCGCAATGAAACTGTTCCGGTATCCGGTTCAACAGAACCTGCAATAATATCCAGAAAACTTGTTTTACCGGTTCCATTGGCGGCTACTAAGGCAATTTTCTGACCTTCGTCAATTCCCAGGGTGATATCTTCAAAAAGTAGCTTATCCCCATACGACTTGCTAATATGTTCTGCTAATAGAATATTTCCCACTATCGTCTTTTTTCTGTTTTGTATTCGATTGCAAAGATAACCAATGATCAATACCCTGTTTGAATGTAATGTTCACAAACAGCAAACAAACAAATATAACCGTCTACTTGTCAAATTATAACACAACCATTTAAAAGAATTCTTTTATGTTTTTTCACTTGTATTAACTTTTTCGGATAGTGGCAGATTAATGTTATTGCATTATTTATGAGAGGGTTAAAAAACTTCTATTCCTTTTTATTTTTGTTAAAATCTGACCCGGTTAGACTATTTTATAAAATTTTTATACTACAGACCATTAGCATCCGAAAGTTTTTGGAAATAGCCCAAAAAATCTCTGTATCCCAATTGTTCCGTTGTAAAAGATTGATTTATCCAGAAAATAAGTCAACCTCAAACTCAAGTTCTTTTTGTTTTGGCAGGGTCACCTTTCTT
>JAIPBW010000049.1 GCA_021738505.1 Bacteroidales bacterium
TTCCCAGGTAGGAGTGGTTACCTACAGGTTTCTGTTGAAAAGTTTCAAAGATCTATGCTAATTCCCTTTTTCACGGGCTTAGCTTGGCGCAATTTGTCAATAAAGTCAGTGTCTGGTTTATAATGTTCGAGTTCAAAGCCTGCCCCGCATTTATCGGGGGCTTGCGAAGTTTTTTACCATCAGGAGTCCCGATTGTAACATCGGGATGACTGTGATAAAAAACGAGCGTAACGCAGAAATCGGACATTATAGACAGACACTAAATACATTACAACAATTCAAATTAAACCAGACTTGCGGTTTTATTGTTGCATTATCAAAAGCAATAAAATCATGATATTTAAGTACAACAACATTCAAATTGAACTTGTTCAGGGCGATATCACTAAGCAAAGTGATATCACAGCCATAGTAAATGCAGCAAACGCCGAACTGCTTCCGGGCGGCGGAGTAGCCGGTGCCATTCACCGGGCTGCAGGGCAGGAGCTGGAAATGGAAAGCCATCCGCTGGCTCCTGTCAAGCCGGGAGAAGCTGTAATTACAAAAGGCTACAACTTAGCGAACGAATTTGTCATTCATTGCTTAGGGCCGGTTTACGGTCTGGACAAGCCCGAAGATAAATTGCTTGCAGCTTGTTATCAAAATGCATTGCAATTAGCTGATGAAAAGAATATTGAATCCATTGCTTTTCCTGCCATCTCTACAGGAGCTTTTGGGTTTCCCATAAAACTGGCGGCAGAAATTTCGCTTAAAGCTATCCGCGAAATGATGGATAAATTGAAACAGGTAAAAACGATCCGGATGGTATTATTTGCAGATCATGATTTGGATATCTATGCACAGGAAGCCAAAAAAGTATTCAACTAATTGTTTCGTTAACTAAAAAATAGCTGTTTGATATTCTTTCTCAATATAAAACCAATTCAATATCAATTCTTTATTTTTCTTTTCAGGAAATCAGCAGTATACCCTTTGGATTGATCAACCATATTCTCCGGCGTTCCTTCAAAGATAATCTTTCCGCCTTTATCGCCACCTTCAGGGCCCAGGTCAATAATCCAGTCGGCGCACTTGATCACTTCCATATTATGTTCAATCACCAAGACGGTATGTCCTTTTCGGATAAGCGCCTCAAAAGAAGCATATAGCTTATTGATATCGTGAAAATGAAGGCCTGTAGTCGGTTCATCAAAAACAAAAAACACCGGGTTATCAGACACCCCTTTGGAGAGGAAATAGGCAAGTTTAATGCGCTGGGCTTCACCTCCGGATAAGGTATTGGAAGGTTGACCGAGCTTGACATAGCCCAGGCCAACATCTTGTAAAGGCTGCAATTTTTCTACGATACGGCGCTCAGCCGATGATGACTGATCCTGGCCAAAAAATGTTATCGCTTCATTGACAGACATATCAAGGATATTGCTTATATTTTTATCTTTAAATTGAATATCCAGGACTTCATCTTTAAAGCGTTTTCCATTACATTCCTCACAGGTAAGTTCGATATCCGCCATAAACTGCATTTCAATTTTCACTTTCCCGTCTCCTTTGCAATTCTCGCAACGTCCGCCTTCAATATTAAAAGAAAAGAAGCCGGGTTTATAGCCTCGGTTTTTGGCTAATGGTTGTGAAGCAAAAAGACTGCGGATGTCGTCATAAGCCTTCACATAGGTAACAGGATTAGAACGCGATGATCGCCCGATAGGATTCTGATCCACCAGCTCCACATCACTAATGCGGTTGATATCACCGGAAACCGTCTTATGATGCCCTGTTTTCCCGGCATAACCGCCTTTTATCTTTTTTATGGCGGGATAAAAAACATCTTTTATCAGAGACGTTTTTCCGCTTCCCGAAACTCCCGTGACAACGGTTAAAGCATTAAGCGGTATTTTGACATCTATATTCTTCAGGTTATTTTGAAATGCACCTTCTACAAAAATATAATCTTTCCAGCTCCTGCGGTTTTGCGGAACAGGTACTTCCATTTCTCCGGAAAGATAGTGTGAAGTATATCCTTTCTTAAGCTGTTTAATCTCCTGAAAATCACCCTGAGCTACCAGATTACCGCCATTTATGCCTGCATCCGGACCAATATCTATTAATTGATCGGCCTCCCGCATAATGTCTTCATCATGCTCCACGATAATTACGGTATTTCCTATATCCCGCAGTTTTTTCAACACCCGGATTAAACGGTGATTATCCCGTGGATGCAAGCCGATACTGGGTTCATCCAGGATATACATGGAACCCACAAGACTGCTCCCCAGGGAAGTAGCAAGGTTTATACGCTGCGATTCTCCTCCCGACAAACTGGAGGACAAACGGTTTAACGTCAGATAACCTAAACCGACATCGCAAAGAAATCCTAATCTGTTGATAACCTCAATCAATAAGCGCTTGGCTATCTGATAATCATACGTATTCAACTGCAGTTTTTTGAAGAACAAATCCAACTCCTCCACGGGCATCAACACCATATCTACGATGGATTTGCCGCCGATTTTTATGTAAGTAACATCCTTGCGCAAACGAGTGCCCCGACATTCCGGGCAAATTGTTTTTCCACGGTAACGGGATAACATGACGCGATACTGGATTTTGTAAGATTTACGCTCTACGTAGTCAAAAAACTCATGGATCCCTTCAAAATATTCATTTCCATCCCACAATAATTCCTTTTGTTCCTGTGTCAGCTCGTAATACGGTCTGTGTACCGGAAAATCAAAATAATGGGCATTATTCACCAGCTGCTCTTTCCATTTGCTCATCTTCTCCCCTTTCCAGGGTGCAATTGCTCCTTCGTACACCGACAATCTTTTATCCGGGATCACCAGGTCTTCGTCTATACCGATAATACTCCCATACCCTTCGCATCGTTTGCAAGCTCCGTAAGGATTATTAAAGCTAAACAAGTTGACTGTAGGTTCCTCAAAATCTATCCCGTCGAGTTCAAATTTATTTGAAAACTGATGTTTTTCGGTTTTATTCTGCCGAATAACTTCTATTGTACAATTCCCCTGACCTTCATAAAAAGCCGTCTGTATAGAATCCGACACACGGTTATCCCAGTCTTTGTCATCATGATGTACTTTTACACGATCCACAACCAGGCAGAGGTCCTTCAGTTTTTTGTATTTATTTACCTCGTCAAGCATATCGGGGATCCGCAACACATCACCATTGATTTTGACGCGGGCAAACCCCTGTTGTTGCATAATCTCCAGAGCATCTTTCGTTGTCCGGTCTTTTTTTATTCGAACCGGAGATAAGATCATAACTTTGCTCTCTGCTTCCATGCTTTTCAGAAAATGCATTACATCTTCAACCCGGTGTCTTCTGACCAGGTTTCCGCTAACGGGTGAATATGTTTTCCCAATGCGGGCATACAACAATTTAAGATATTCATAAATTTCTGTTGATGTTCCGACTGTGGATCGCGGATTGCGTGTGTTTACTTTTTGTTCAATAGCAATAGCCGGCGCTATACCTTTGATATCGTCCACTGCCGGCTTTTCCATACGTCCCAGAAATTGACGGGCATAAGAACTCAGGCTTTCCACATATCGCCTTTGACCTTCCGCGTATAAAGTATCAAAAGCCAGTGATGATTTACCCGATCCGGAAACACCCGTAATAACAACCATATTGTTGCGGGGTATAACTACACTCAGATTTTTTAAATTGTGTACACGGCTACGTTTGATAATTATAGCCTTTCTGGGATCTATATTTGATAACTCTTCTATATCCATTCAATAACCTTTATTGTCATTTTTAACTATTCTTAACAAAAAAAACATCTTCTTCTTTTGGTTTTAAAAGATGCTATACATTAAGAAATACGCTTGATTGCTTAAAATGTTTTTTAAAATCAGTCAAAATTAGTTAAATAATTGTTTGTGTTTTTAATGTATATAAATTATATTTGTAACGTCAAATAAACAAAAGTATTACCAAATTTAAACAGGAGGATCGATTATAGCGAAAATTTACCCTAAATAGTTACTAAACAGGAAAGGTAAATTTATGCAAAACCACTTGAGCGATCAAGATCTGGTCCGCCAGTATTTGGATGGTAATCAGTCTGCACTTGGAACAATAATCCAAAAACACAAAAACAAAGTATTCGGTTACATTCTGATGATGGTCAAAGACAAAGACCTTGCAGAAGACATCTTCCAGGATACCTTTATCAAAGTTGTTAAGAAATTGCAGTCCGGCTCCTATAAGGAAGAAGGAAAACTATTGCAATGGATTATGCGGATTGCCCACAATCTGGTGATCGACCATTTCCGTCAATCGAAACGGGTGTCTATGGCGCGCGGAACAGACGACTACGATATCTTTGACACAATAGACATGATGGAAGAATCTGTGGAAGACCAAATGATTACTTCACAGATTCACAAAGATGTGCGCAAACTCATTCAGTATCTGCCGGAAGAACAAAAACGCGTACTTATTATGCGACATTACGGCAATATGAGTTTTAAGGAAATTGCCCAAACAACGGATGTTAGCATTAATACGGCTTTAGGTAGAATGCGGTATGCGCTAATTAATCTTCGGAAGCTTATTGAAGATAATAATCTTGTGCTTACATCAGATTAAAAAAATTTAAGCTTTTTTAATAATAAGTAGATTTTTCAGGCGTTAATTTTTTATAATTAACCTTATTTTTAATTGACGCCTATGAAAAAAACACCTACACTACAACAAATTTCGCAATTTTCCAATGCCGAAATTGATCAGTTCATTGCAGATTTTCTTGCCAATGATGCTTTTCATTGGGGCCCCGGACCGGGTGTTATTCAAAACATTATGAATTTCTCCCGGCTTTACAACAACCCAATGGGTTCGGAATATTTCCCGGGATATCTTAGCAATTAATTGATCAACAAGAAGTAATCTTATTGGAAAACCGTAAGAAATAGCCTGATTGTTAATTTTTTTTCAATCAGGCTTTTTTTAAAATGGATAACCAACATATGCGCAAGAAAGAACGTTTTGAAAAAGTACTGGCTTATTTTTCAGAGCATCAGCCTGTAGCAGAAACTGAACTGGTATATGCCAATCCCTATCAGCTGTTAGTAGCTGTAATTCTGTCGGCTCAGTGTACCGATAAACGTGTCAATATGCTAACTCCCGGCTTTTTTGTCCGTTTCCCGGAACCGGAATCCCTGGCTGAAGCATCACAAGAAGAGGTTCTTTCGTATATAAAAAGTTGTTCATATCCCAATAACAAGGCCAAACATCTGGTGGGAATGGCCCAAACATTATTATCAGAGTTTGAGGGCGTCGTTCCTCAAGAAATCAAAGAACTTCAAAAGCTACCCGGTGTAGGTCGCAAAACAGCTAATGTTATTGCTTCAGTGGTTTACAATAAACCGGCATTAGCTGTCGATACCCATGTATTTAGAGTGGCTGCAAGAATTGGTCTGACAACAAATGCCAAAAACCCATTGCAGGCAGAACAACAACTCATCAGGTATATTCCCGAGGAACAAATTCCACTGGCTCATCACTGGCTTATCCTTCATGGCAGATATATATGCACGGCACGAAGCCCGAAATGCAACGAATGCCCTATAAGTCAATATTGCTTGTATTACGAGAAAAACGTATTAAACAAATAACAGAATTTCAAATGTTTCCGGCTGCATTTTTTTTTCATAAGTCTAATCTTGAAATGGAGAGTTATTGATGGAGATTGATGGAGATTGAGGGGAGATTGATAGGAGATTGAGAGGAGATTGAGAGGAGATTGATTGAAATTGAGATATAAATGTTACTTGATTTCAGGGGACATTAATATTACTGCTGATCAGCATTAGTGGTGGGCGTTTCAATTCCGGGTCTTGAAATTCCTGTGATCACTGCGCCTTGAAAATATTTGCTACAAAAAGGAACAATTTTTTTATTTCTTTCCTGAAACAATGAAAAAAAATCTTCATAAAAAACGCTACCTGTTTTTTTATTCCGGAATTTTTTGTATCTTTAATTTTGATAAAGAAAACTTAATAATCCATAAACTGTTGTGACAACATTGCAATAACCAAAAAAAACAGATAAACCATAAATAAAAAACACTATGCTATCATTACAAAAAGGAGATAAAGCACCAGTATTTTCGGCAAAAGATGAACAAGGTAATGTTATAGACCTAAAGGATTATCAGGGTAAAAAGCTCATTTTGTTTTTCTACCCCAAAGCAAGCACTCCCGGATGCACGGCGGAAGCCTGCAATCTGCGCGACTTCAACAAGGAATTACAAGAAAAAGGATTTTCCTTGCTGGGAGTAAGTGCGGATTCGCCCAAACGCCAGCAGAATTTCAAATCAAAAAACAACCTTCCCTTTCCGTTAATCCCCGATATTGATAAGGAAATCATCAATGCATACGGAGTATGGGGCCCCAAAAAATTTATGGGTAAAGAATATGAGGGTATTCACCGGACAACTTTTGTTATTGATGAGGAAGGTAAGATCGAAACAATAATATCAAAAGTAAAAACGAAAGGTCATGCGGAGCAAATTCTAGAGCTATACTCGAATTAAAAATGATACGGTTTTATTTCCACAAGACCAGCAATCGTTCCACATCTTTCTTTTAAAATATCATGGTTTATCAAAATCCACAATCATAAAATTAATATCTTTGAACTCTATAAAACCAATAAACAATGGCAAAGCAAACGAAAGAAAATCAGGACCAAGCTTCATCAAACAAAGAGAAATTACAGGCACTGGAGCGCACCATCAGTACAATTGAGAAATCTTATGGCAAAGGCACCATCATGAAACTGGGTGATGATGCCATCGAGGATTTACCGCACATTCCCACCGGCTCTTTAGGCCTGGATATGGCATTAGGCATAGGAGGCTTACCGCGCGGTCGTGTTGTAGAAATATATGGTCCGGAGTCCTCCGGAAAGACAACTCTGGCAATTCATGCTTTGGCAGAAGCGCAAAAAGCAGGAGGCATTGCTGCTTTCATTGATGCAGAACATGCTTTTGACCGGTTTTATGCAAAAAAACTGGGTGTTGACATTCAAAATCTTTTGGTTTCCCAGCCGGATAACGGCGAACAGGCGCTGGAAATCACCGACAATCTGATACGCTCAGGAGCAATCGATATCATTGTCATCGACTCCGTAGCAGCGCTAACACCCAAAAGTGAGCTGGAAGGAGACATGGGAGACTCCAAAATGGGACTTCAGGCACGCCTTATGTCTCAGGCCTTACGAAAGCTAACGTCTACAATCAGCAAAACCGGAGCCACTTGTGTATTTATCAATCAGCTGCGGGAAAAAATCGGCGTTATGTTCGGGAACCCCGAAACCACTACCGGTGGAAATGCACTTAAGTTCTATGCATCTGTTCGAATTGATATCCGCAGGATCAGCCAGATAAAAAGCGGAGAGGAAGTTTCCGGTATACGAGTGCGCACGAAAGTGGTAAAAAACAAAGTAGCTCCGCCCTTCCGAAAAGCTGAATTTGATGTTATGTATGGCGAAGGAATTTCCAAGATGGGCGAAATTGTCGACCTGGGCGTAGAAGCTGATATCATACGCAAAAGCGGTTCATGGTTTTCCTATGGAGATACGAAATTAGGACAGGGACGAGAAGCCGTTAAAAACTTACTGAAAGATAATCCGGAATTAGCCGAAGAACTGGAGCAAAAAATCTTTGAACAATACAAAGCCAAAGGAGAAAAAAAGGCAGATGAATAAATCATTTTTTTCAGGAACACGTAAATTTGTTTTTACGTTAGCATCAGTCGCTTTTATTGTGCTACTGTTAAGCAGTTGTGGCAACAACGGGCAAGACTCTCAGAATGCCTCAAAAGGTAAAGACAAGAAAGAAGCCGTCGATAAAAAAACAAAAGTGGAAAGACTTAATGAAAAAATTAAGTCTAATCCCGAAAATGCTTCACTTTATCATAAACGCGCCCAACATTATCTGGAGTCTGGTAACATAAACAAAGCTCTTAGTGATATTAATAACGCAATTAGCTTAGGTAAAAGCAACAAAGAAGACTATATGATAACGCTTTCTGATATCTATTTCGCGATGGGGCAACCTCAAAAGACGAAACAGACACTGGAAAGTATTCTCATTGATAACCCGAATCATCTGGAAGCTCTTTTAAAGATGGCCAATCTTCATTTTTACAGAGAATCTTATGATCAGGCTTTTGGATTTTTAAACAAAGCCCGGGAAACCGCGCCCAATGATCAGCGCATTTATTTTATAAGTGGAATGATCAATAAAGAAAAGGAAGAATATTCCAAAGCCAAACGCGATTTTCACAGAGCAACAGAAATCAATCAGGACTTTTTCGATGCCTGGATCCAATTAGGGTTATTAGCAGCAAGAGAAGGAAAATCCACGGCAGTGGATTATTATCAAAATGCACTCGATGCTCGACCAGGTAGTGAAGAAGCACTTTATAACCTGGGGATGTATTACCAGGAAAAGGGACAAATAGAAAAAGCAATAAACACATACAATCAGCTTTTAGATAATAATGCTGAAAGTGAAAAAGGCTACTACAACCTGGGGTATATCTATCTGACTCAAACCGGGGATTACCAAAAAGCGGAGCAAAATTTCCGACAGGTCTTGGATATCAATCCATCCAACATTGATGCGGTATATAACCTGGGATCAGCTTTGGAGCAACAGGGAAAATATGAAGAAGCCCGCAAGCAGTTTAAAAAAACATTAGACATACAAGAAAATTATCAATTGGGCATTAAAGGTTTAAATCGATTGGATCAAAAAACAAAATAGTTAGAAGTTACCCGTTAACAAATAGTATTATTTATCCTCAACAAGGCTGCTTGTCAATGGTACAAATCACAAACCCATTCAGGCAGCCCTGTTTATTTAAAGAACTCAATTCAAGCGGAAGAAAAACCAATTTTTTCCTGAAAAAGGCTTTATATTTGAGTACAAATTAATTTAAACTATGCGAACAGAAAAAGACTTCCTCGGTGAGAAAAAGGTCCCTGATGATGCACTTTACGGGATACATTCGATGCGTGCTCAGGAAAATTTCCCGGATAAAACCCGTTTTCAGCAGGCATGGTATCAGGCAATTGGATTAACTAAATTAGCTTGTTATCAAACGTATATAAAATTTTTAAATGCAATAGATACCAAATATCCAGACCAGCCTATTCCGATAAATCTTCTAAACCGTGAAGATATAGAAGCCATGGCTGATGCTGCTTCCGAAGTAGCTGAAGGCAGATATTTTGATCACTTTATCGTGCCGGCGATTTCCGGAGGAGCCGGTACAAGCATCAATATGAATATTAATGAGATTATCGCTAATGCTGCTTTATTGAAAAAAGGATATAAACCCGGGGAATATCAGCATATTGACCCTGTTGAACATGCCAACATCTACCAATCAACTAATGATGTAGTTCCAACTGCTCTAAAAGTTGCTGTTACACGGTTATTGGAGACGCTGGAGGCAGAAATTAATCAGATGCGGGAAGGCATCGAAACCTTGGAAACCGAAAACCGCAACGCCGTGAAGTTAGGCTACACACAGATGCAGGAGGCAGTACCTACTTCCTTCGGCAAAATGTTCTCTAACTATAGCGAAGCGCTTTCGCGCGATTGGTGGCGTGTTTCAAGATGTTTTGAACGTATTAAGATTGTCAATCTGGGAGGTAGTGCTATCGGTACAGGAATTACAGTACCCCAATATTTCATTATGGAAGTAGTTCATGAGCTACGTAAGCTTACCGGGCAACCCTTCACGCGAAGCGAAAACATGACTGATGCTACCAGCAACCTGGATGTTATGGTTGAAGTGCATGCTATCTTAAAAGCACACGCCGTTAACCTTGAAAAAATGACATCAGATTTACGGCTGTTAAGTTCCGACCTCAGAGCAAGTAAGGAAGTGGAATTACCGGCAAGACAAACCGGCAGTTCCATAATGCCGGGAAAAATAAATCCCGTAATTCCCGAGTTTGTCATTAGCAGTGCACATAAAATCTATGCCAACGATCAACTTATCACTAACTTATCCGGGCAGGGTTGCCTGGAATTAAACGCTTATATTCCGACCATAGGAAATGCTATTATTGAGAGCCTGGAGCTGCTGATTGCCGCAAACCGTTCAATCACTAAAAATATGCTCAACGATATCAAAGTCAACACACAAAAAGCAAAAGAAGAACTCTATAAAAGTCCGGCAGTTACCACTGTGCTCCTCCCCTATATAGGATACCACGATGCCGGAAAAATTGCTAAATATATGAAAGAAAATAAGGTAGATGTCTTTGCTGCAAATACGCAACTCAACATTATAGCTCCGGACAGACTTAAGAAAATTATGAAGCCGGACAATCTGATCAAAAGTGGGTTTACAATCGGAGATATAATGGATCAGTCGGAATAAAACATGTATTTCGCTCATATACAATATATTAAGACACCTCAAAGCAAAAAACAATACCAATGGCAAAAGGAAAAGAAAGCAAGCCACATATTGGAATTTTCGGGCGCAGGAATTATGGTAAAAGCTCACTGATCAACTCGCTGGCAGGGCAGGAAATTGCCATTGTGTCGGATTATGCCGGAACAACAACGGATCCGGTAAAAAAGACCATGGAAATTACAGGCGTAGGACCGGTTATTTTAATTGATACTGCCGGAATAGATGATACTGGTGAACTTGGAAAAAAGCGTGTGGGGAAATCCAGATCAATGCTAAAACAAATAGATTTTGGCATTTTGGTAATCACCGGAAATCAATTTGATAACGAAGAGTTAAAGCTAGCAGAAGATTTTGCAGAACATAATATCCCCTATTTAATTGTCCATAACAAAAGTGATATTCAGAAGCTAAGCACAGAGACTCAGGATAAGCTAAAAACACGGCTTGGAAAAACAGCGCTTGAATTTTCTGCCATTAATAATGAAGGGCGTGAAGAATTAATCCGTCTGATACGTAATCAGATGCCGGAGTCTGCTTATAAGTCGCGCAACCTGCTGGGCGATCTGCTTACCTACGGTGACTTGGTATTGCTGATAACTCCTATTGATATTGAAGCTCCTGAAGGACGGATGATCCTGCCTCAGGTGCAAGCCATACGAGACATTCTGGATAATGATTGTACTGCCGTGGTTGTGAAAGAACGGGAAGTGGATAGTTTAATGCGCAAGTTAAGTCCGGAACCTGCTTTAGCAGTAACCGACAGCCAGGTATTTCTGAAAGCCTCCGCATCCGTACCGGCACATATTCCACTGACCAGTTTCAGTATTATGTTAGCCCGTTATAAAGGCGATTTCGACAATTACCTGAAAGGAACACCTCACCTTTCCCGGTTGAAAGACGGTGACCGCTTGCTTATTCTGGAATCCTGCACCCATCATGTTTCCTGCGATGATATTGGGCGGGTTAAGATCCCGCGATGGATTAGTAATTTTACCGGGAAGAAACTGGAATACGATGTCGTTAACGGCCTTAATGATTTGCCACGCGATATCCATGACTATGCTATGGTTATTCAATGCGGCGGGTGTGTCTTAACCCAAAAACAAATTGTAGGACGGCTAAAACCCGCTGTTGACGCCGGAATTCCTGTTACTAATTATGGTATGGCCATTGCCTATATCCATGGAATTTATGACCGTGCAGTTGCTCCTTTCACCGGACAACAAACGGACAGCCTGGATTATTTATAAAGTTAATTGATTGACAATATGATATCAACTAAACTTTTTGCTTGCAAATACCAATGCAAAGATGTTGAATATTTCTAAACGTCCTAAAAGCATATTAATCGATAATACAAACTTAGCCAAACCGGGCAGGTCCGCATAATTATTCATGGATCCCACTTCGCCAAGGCCAGGACCTACATTTCCAATTGTTGCAATAGAAGCAGAAAAAGCTGTAGTTCCATCAATATCCATGCTTGTAAGAACTAAAGTTGTCACAAATATGGAAACTAAATAAATAATGATAAACACAAGCACCTGCTGTTCCACTTTCTGCTCTAGTTTTATACCGTCAACTTTAAGCGTAAACACAGCTCTCGGATGACGTAATTGATTAATTTGTTTTCTTAACATTTTAAAGAAAACAAAAACTCTGTCAAACTTCAGTCCGCCGGAAGTGGAACCCGTCATGGCACATTGGATAGTAAAATATATTAGGATCATTTGGGCAAATATGGGCCATTGGGCACTATCTGCGGTAGCAAACCCAGTAGTTGTCCCCAGTGATACGACCTGGAATGTTCCATATCTTAAGGAATCCATAATATCATACTGACCGGAAAGATAAAGCTTTGCTGATACGAGAACAACTCCGGAAAATAAAACCAAAACAAAAGTTTTCACCAGCCGGGAGGTAAATATATTTTTCTTCTTTAAGAAAATCGTCCCGTATAGCAAGCCAAAATGAATACCACTAAGCAGCATAAAAACCGAGATAACCATTTCAATACTCGCACTATCAAAAGCAGCAATACTAACATTTTTGGTGGAAAACCCACCTGTTGCCACCGTTGCAAATGAATGATTAATCGCATCAAACACATCCATTCCTAATAAAGATAAAAGAACGGTTTCTAAAACGGTTAAACTTAAATACACCCCGGCCAGGATATATACGATTACGCGGGCATTTGCTTTAAAATTCATTTTTGCCAGGCTGGATATTTCAGCATTATAAATACTGGCGCGTTTACCGGATGTTTGGGGAAGTATCAGCAAAACAAATATGATAATACCTACACCACCTATCCAGTGTGTAGAAGAACGCCAAAATAAGATGCCCTTAGGTAAACTTTCCACATCGCCCAGAATGGTAGAACCCGTTGTTGTAAAACCGGAAACACTTTCAAACCAGGCATTAATCAAAGTGAAATCGCCTCCCCACATTAAATAAGGTAACATCCCGACAACACATGTCGTCAGCCAACCAAAAACAATAATTGACAATCCCTCCAGAGAGTTAATCTCGCTTTTTTCATCTACAAATATCAAGGGAAAAAAACCAAAAATAAAGCAAAGCATCGCACTAAATAATAGCGGCATCGTTGAGGTCTCTTCAAAATAGTGAGATATCAGGAATGAAATAAATAAAAACAGACCATTGAGGATAAATATATATCCCATATGTTTTATTACGATAGCTTTATTCATTCGTCCAAACTGATTTTAATGGTTCCACGGGACCTATCTATCAACTAATTTTGATTATTTTTATTTATGACCATTAGCTTCGTTTCATTTTTAGAACTCAAAACCCGGATTGATAGGTTCAGTTAGTTCAACTTTTTCTATACCTTTCGAAAGAATTTTACTCTATTATTTAGCATGTTTAGAATTTCTTAATAATCGTTGAATTAATTTTTTAATTGCTATTTCCAAATCTTTTATTTCATCTTTCGATGATATATTAATATTGAGTATATGTTGATCCTCATGAACTTTATTAACAGCTTCAGTCAATTCTGATATAGGCCGAACAAAATACCGGGTTATAAAAAAGTTTAAAATCACAGAAAACACCAAAGCTGCAATTATAGCAACAATACCTGGCATAATGGCTCGTTTGGACTTCTCCTCCAAATGAGATGCTTCTTTATACATGCTTTTTTGATTAATAGTCATTAAGTCATTAACAGCCTCTTTTGTATCCAGGAATAATTTGTGGATATCATTTCTATACCACTCCATATCACCTTGTTTAGCCGTCCCGACAATAGGACGTTTCCATTGCTCCTTGTACCTGTTATATCTTTCTTCAATACTTTTAATATATTGACCTTCATTCTTTTCGGTAAGATTGTTTTTAGCTATTTTGAATGATTTATCAAATTCTTTATCGGCTGATTTAATAATATTTCTTCCTTCTTCCCATTCGCCCAAAAGCAATAACAAAACACCACTATCTTCACGCTCTAACGCTTCAATCATAGATTTAGATGCTTCTATGGATTTATAATTATCATGAATCAATCCATGTACAGAATTTGTAAGCCACCGGAATTCCAATACTGAAATTGTACCGGCAATTGCAAGCATGGCGATCAAAAGAAAAAAGCTAGCAAAAATTTTTAATCTTAATGTTTTTTTCATTGCAAAGAATTATTTAGTAACCTTCAAACGTAGCCTATATTGACATGCCCAAAAGTAAATATTATTCACTCCTAAAGCAATTTTTACGAATGGGCTCAGGCATATATAAATAAATATTCATCAGTGATAACAAGCATATTTACCTGTAGGCAAGGTCAATGTAAACAGAAAAAATATCAAGAAAAAGCAAAATTTATACACATTCAAAACAGAATTCATTACAAATTCAGATCATCAATTGCTTTTCGAATGATCTGTTGGTGATCAAAAGCCAGGCCGGGCAACTGGTTTAAGTTATGCCATTGAGCTTCTGCTGCATCATCGCTGCCTTTAACATTCGTTTTGCCTTCCACAAATGCATAAAAAACCACGCTCACGGTTCTACCTCGGGGATCACGATTGGGATCCGAAAACGCATGATACTGTTTAAGTGGAATTTCATGAAGTCCTGTTTCTTCCTGAAGTTCTCGTACAACAGCTTCTTCCAGCGTTTCATTCATATCAACAAACCCACCGGGTAAAGCCCATTTGTCTTTAAAGGGTTCATTTTTTCTTTTGATCAGCAAAACTTGCCAGCCTTCTGCATTCTTACGAAAAACCATTGCATCAACAGTTAGTGCCGGTCGAGGATATTTATACGTATAACTCATAAAGAAAATTTAGCGCTTTTAGTAAATAATATGTCCCTTTAGTACAAAATCAAAAATACAAAAAAACCCGGTCATTTGACCAGGTTTATTTCAGTAAGCTTTGATTCAATAAACTATTTTTCTATTTTGCATAAGCCACAGCCCGGTGTTCCCGTATAACTGTAACTTTAATCTGTCCGGGGTAGGTCATTTCATTTTGGATCTTCCGCGAAATATCATAAGAAAGCTTTGAGGCTTCCTGATCGTTCATTTTCTCAGCTCCAACAATCACCCGGAGTTCTCTACCGGCCTGGATAGCATAAGTTTTTATAACACCGGGATAACTTGCTGCTGTTTCTTCTAATTCTTTCAGGCGGTTAATATAGGCTTCCACAACTTCGCGGCGTGCACCGGGTCTGGCTCCTGAAATTGCATCACATGCCTGTACGATGGGTGCAATCAGGGTCTCCATTTCCATCTCATCATGGTGGGCACCGATTGCATTAACTACTTCCGGTTTTTCTTTATACTTTTCAGCCAGTTTGGAACCTAATACTGCGTGCGGTACTTCAGGCTCATTATCAGGCACTTTTCCAATATCATGCAAGAGTCCGGCTCGTTTGGCAATTTTTGCATTCAGCCCGAGCTCAGAAGCCATTGTGGCACAAAGGTTAGCAACCTCGCGAGAGTGCTGCAACAAGTTTTGACCATAAGAAGAACGATATTTCATCTTACCGATTAATCTCACCAATTCCTGGTTTATTCCGTGGATACCCAAGTCAATGCAGGTCTTTTTACCGACTTCCACAATCTCCTGTTCGATTTGTTTTTGGGTTTTGGAAACCACTTCCTCGATACGGGCCGGGTGGATACGTCCGTCAGTGACTAACTTATGCAATGACAAACGCGCAATTTCGCGGCGTACGGGATCAAAACCGGAAAGGATAATAGCTTCCGGGGTGTCATCCACAATAAACTCAATACCCGTAGCAGCTTCTAAAGCACGGATATTGCGGCCTTCACGACCAATAATACGACCTTTGATTTCGTCACTTTCGATATTAAATACCGATACGGTGTTATCAATAGCATGTTCCGTTGCTGTACGCTGTACGGTGTTAATCACAACTTTTTTGGCTTCCATATTGGCATTATCTTTTGCTTCTTCGACAATGTCGTTGATATGGGCCATGGCTTCGGTTTTCGCTTCAGCTTTTAAGGATTCAACCAGTTCGGCTTTTGCATCAGCAGCGGAGAGGCCCGAAATCGTTTCCAGTTGCTCCACCTGTCGATTATGCATCTTATCCAGGTCGGCTTGTTTCTTCTCAACAATTTCGAGTTGATTGTTGAGATTCTCACGAATTTGTTTGACTTCTTTCTGCTTGTTGGCCAGTTCTTCCTGGCGTTTTTTAAAGTTTTCTTCTTTTTGTTTCAGCTTACTCTCAGCTGATTGGATGTTTTGGTTTCTCTCGTTTATAACCTTTTCATGTTCAGATTTAAGTTGCAGAAACTTCTCTTTGGCCTGAATTATCTTCTCTTTTTTAATTACCTCTGCTTCAGCTTTTGCATCTTCCAGAATCTGGTTACTTTTCTTAACGATATTTTTTCTAATAACTGTAGCAGCAATCAGAACACCTAATCCCACACCGGCAATGCCGGCAATAATAATCCATACTAGTTCCATTGTTCTTTCTATTGTTTGTAAGCTACCGACAAGAAAAAACAAACCCGCATAATTCAATTGTTTGGGAAAAACCCTTTTACTGACATGGAAAGGGCTACCGGGTTTTTCGAACGTCCACTGGCCGGAAAACCGACACCCGAAGGTTGAGGCCTGTTCTACAAACCACTAAGCTTGACCCTTATAGTTTATCTGTTGAGTTCCTCAAACAGTACATTGAATTAATGCGGGTAATATTTTTTATGTAAAGAACGTAGTATTACTCTTCTAAATTAGCGGACAGCAAATCATCCAATGAAGACAGCCTTTGATCAAGTTCTTGTTCTACAAACTCATGCTGGTTATTCAGCTTCATTGCTTCGGTTGTATACTGAAGCGCAATCATAGCTAAAAGATCCTGTTTATCTTTAAAAGAATAACTTCTCGCAAACGATTTCACCTTTTCATTGATGGTTTCCACAGCTTTGCGAACAAGCTCTTCTTCCTCTCTGTCAATCGTCAACCGATACGGTCTGTCTGCTATATTAATATTTATGTTTAATTCTTTCATAAAAATATTGAATGCTGTCTTAGTCATTCAGAAGTGCAATACAATAATCGATTTCCCGCACTAATGCATTTATTTTATGCTTGGTTTGCTTTTTCTCCTGATTACTCAGGGAAGTAGCTAAATGTTTAAATTGATTTAATTTGATTTGATTTTGCAAATCCGTTTCTTTTTGTTGAAGCTTTTCCTTCAGTTCCTGATTTTGGCGTTCCAACTTTTCCACATGTTCTTGTGCTTGTTGTTTTGCCTGAATCAGTTGTCGAACTTTGAGCTCTATGCTCATCATCTTATCTTCCAAAGGCTTCATCCAGCAAAAATTGTTTACAGATTTAATTGCAAATATAATATAAAACGAAAGGGAGAAGCAAATAATTGTTCATCCTTTTATAAGGAATTTACCGCTCTTCATTTTTCCTGACACTTCATAAAAATAAGCCAAGACCTTTTTTTACCGGACTATAAAGCTGAAAACAGCTTTGCCCATAAAGCAATATCTTGTCTATTTTTGTGAATTCCAAAGGTTAATGTTTTTCTTTCGTCTCCTTATTCTTTTCTGCTTCTTCTTTCACATCTTGCAATTTAAACCGGATGGGCATATTAAACTGCACCCTAACCGGTTTGCCCCTTTGTTTACCCGGTTTCCATTTGGGCATCGACTTAACAACTTCCAGGGCTGCTTTGTTGCAGTTTTCTTCAATTCCGCGCAGTATTTCAACTTCCGTTACACTGCCATCTTTTTCCACAACAAAAGTAATGTAGACTGTACCTTCAACATTGTTTTTCCGGGCTGACTCGGGATATTCCAAATTATTTTTAATGAAATCCACACGTGCCTTTTCGCCACCCGGAAACTGTGGTGTCTGCTCGACAACCGTGTATATTTCTTCTTCTTCCTGAGCATGGGCCATGAACGGCATAATCAAGATAAAAGACAAGAGAACTGAAAATGAGTAAGTTATTGATTTCATAAGGTTTAATTTTTAATTTTACATAAAGACAAATGTACAAAATGATTTTTGGCTTTTAACAATAAAAAATTATTTCACCTGGCTTTTATTACCGCTATAGACCTATGTGTCTCTTTTCCTTTATTTTATATCTCCTATTATAATTAAATTAAACCTGCCATGACAAAACATACAGCTTTTCCTTTGAAAATTGAAATACTTTTATTAATTTTATCTTACACATATTGAATATATTACTCAAAAAAACATAAAAACCATGAAAGAAGACCTTGTAAGCTACTTATGGTTAAACCAACTATTTAATGCTCCCTTAAAAACCGAAGAAGATGAGCCCGTAACAGTTCAGCATCCGGGCATAAAAAATCATGATGCCGGCCCCGATTTTTCCAATGCCCGGTTAAAGATCGGCTCTACTATCTGGGCCGGGAACGTAGAGTTGCATGTAAATGCATCGGATTGGTATCAGCATAACCACAACACAGATGCTGCTTATGATAATGTGATTTTACATGTTGTTGTAAAAAATGATGCCTCCATATATCGTGCGAACGGCGAGAAAATACCGACAGTAACAATTGACAAGCAATTTGACAAGATTATCGAGCAGCGTTACCAGCAGTTTATGGAAAGTCAATTCTGGATAGCCTGTGAAGGACAAATCAACAAATTAAAACCCATTATCATTCATAACTGGCTGGAGCGAATGGCAATAGATCGTCTGGAAACGCGTACCAAACGCATTCATACTTATTTACAGGAAACAAATTATGACTGGGAGCAGGCATTTTTTCAACTTTTATGCCGCAGCTTCGGATTTAAAATCAATTCCGAACCGTTTGAAATGCTGGGAAAACAAATTCCTCTTAAACTGATCCAACGGAACAATCTGTCATTACAACAAACAGAAGCATTGCTTTTTGGGCAGGCCGGGTTTTTGGAAAAAAAGATTTACAGTCAGTATCACGAAAAATTACGATTGGCTTATCAGGGCATTAAAGCCAAATATTCCCTGATTCCTTTGCCCGAACATATCTGGAAATTTATGCGGTTGCGTCCGTCCAACTTTCCTACTGTACGATTAGCTCAGATGGCGGCTTTATTGCACCAATCAACTCACCTGCTTCGTCCTGTTTTAGAGGCATCTTCGCTGGATAAAATTAAAGCTATCTACAACGTGAAAGCATCGGATTACTGGATAACGCATTATCATTTTGAAAAACCACAAACAAAGTCAGTTGCCCCTAAAAAACTGGGCGATACCGCTGTTCAGCTTTTGCTTATTAATACCGTTATTCCGTTTTTGTTTGTTTATGGTAAATTTCACAACAAATCCGTATATCAGGATAAAGCAATTGACTGGCTAATGCAGCTTCCGGCAGAAAAGAATAATATTACCAAAAAATTTATCCAACGGAATTTCCCCTGCCATCATGCGTTGCATTCCCAAGCCTTACTGCAAATGCGTGAACACTATTGCAGAAGAAAAAAATGCCTGGAATGTCACATTGGGCAGCATCTGCTGTCAAGACAGGACGAACAAGATCCGTTACCGCCTGAATAATAAATTTTAGCTGTTTTTTGAATAATTTAATCTTATGACCATCAAATAAATCCGGATTATTGTATTTTCGTAGCAGATTATGTTAAGATTTATAACCCAATCCGACCGGTTTAGAAAGCTGCGCATAGCAGTATTATTAATGTTCATCGTCATACTGACAGGTGTTGTTGGCTACATAATCATCGAGGACAGTACATTTCTCGATGCCTTGTATATGACGGTGATTACAATTTCCACAGTCGGATTTAAAGAGGTTTATACGCTGTCGGAATTAGGTCAGACATTTACTATTTTTATCATTATAATCAGTTGGATAACTTTGGCATACTCTGTCTCTGTTATTACAACATATCTCATCGAAGGGGAAATGAATCTTCTCTTCAGCAGTTATCGAAAAAAATCAGAAATCAAAAAAATGGAAAATCATGTGATCGTTGTAGGTTATGGACGAAACGGGCGGCAGGCCGTCCATGACCTGCTGGAAAGCAAACAAGACTTCGTTATTATTGAAAGAGACCATCAACTCGTTTTAAATAACACGAGCAATGACATCAAATTTTACGAAGGAGATGCTTCGGATGATGAAATTATGCTTGATGTAGGTGTAAAAAAAGCGCGTGCCATTATAATAACACTGCCTGATGATGCAAACAATCTTTTTATTGCTCTAACAGCCCGCTCATTAAACCCCAACATATATATTATCAGCCGCGCTACGAGTGAAAGTACCGAGAAGAAACTGGAAATGGCCGGCGTCAACCATGTTATTATGCCCGAAAAAGTAGGTGGCTCCCACATGGCTGCTTTGGTTACAAAACCTGACCTGGTTCACTTCCTGGGACAAATCAGTCTGAAAGGAGACCATGAAACGAACCTTGATGAAATTATGTGTGACAGCTTGTCTAAAGACAAAAAAGAGACCACTATCGGTAATTTAAATATCCGCTCACTTTCCGGGGCTAATATTGTAGGTTTTAAAACACCTGAAGGTAAATATATCATCAACCCTTCGCCGGAAACGCGCATGATGCCGAATTCCAAGCTGTTTGTGATGGGTACACCCGAACAAATTGATAAAATGAAGAGACTGCTAAAGACCGGAAAAGTATAATTCTCCAAAAAATATAATGAGCATACATAATAAAATATTCATTCGTGCATTCGTGGCAACAAAAATATAAAGCCACGAAGACACGGATATAGGTCGAAAATTATAAGACAATTCTTTGTGAATTAAGTTTAAGCTCTCCAAAATTGACAATTAGAGCAAGTTTGTTATCTGACACTTTCAGGTAATTGATGGCCAGGGCTACGAACTCATCAACAATAGCTGACACAGCTTTTACTTCAAGGATAATTTTTCCAAAAACAACAAAATCGGCATAGAACTTATGTGGTAAAATAAATCCCTTATAATTCACTTCGTATTTTCTTTCTCTTTGGTAAGGAATACCGGCTTTTATGAATTCATATTCCAAAGCATCTTTATAAACTATTTCCAGAAAACCTGGTCCAAGATTATTATGAACTTCAAAACATTTACCGATAATTTGATAACTTTCTTCTTCGTAGATAATATCACTCATGATGATTAAGATTAAAGATTTTTAATAACCTAAAGTTAAACAAAATATCCATTCGTGCATTCGTGGCAAGAAAAAATATTAAGCCACGAATGCACGAATTTAAGACGAATTGTAGGTTAAGACTTTTTTATTTATACCTGTATCTCCCGGAGTTGAAAATAAACCAAGCCGTTTAAAAGTAAAATTCTATAACATAAAAATCAGAATAAAATATCCATTCGTGCATTCGTGGCAAGAAAAAATATTAAGCCACGAATGCACGAATTTAAGACGAATTGTAGGTTAAGACTTTTTTATTTATACCTGTATCCCCCGGAGTTGAAAATAAACCAAGCCGTTTAAAAGTAAAATTCTATAACATAAAAATCAGAATAAAATATCCATTCGTGCATTCGTGGCCAAAAAATTTAGAAAGCTATGAAAGCACGGATCCAGCCCGAGTTTTAAGGCAAGGATTTGTGAATTAAGTTTAGTGTTCCCCGAAAGTATAGCCTAAAAGCAAATTAAAATTCTCCGCCACATGTGCATGAGCTTTTAATGTTACACCAAACGAAAAGTTATTGTAAAACTTATAACTCAGACTATAGCGTTGAAAAAAATTCTTTTCCGTATAGGCAGGGGCATAAAGATAAGTTCCCCAATATTGGGAAAAGTCAAATTTACCAAATACAAAGCTATGCCCGGCTAAAAATGATATCTGCCGGTGGTCGGTATCCAAAGATTGATCTTCCATTTTTTGTTTGTAAGCCCAGTCTGAAACACCTTCGATTCCTGCATTAAATGCATTTATAGAAGAGACTTGTTTTTGCCCTTTCAGCAATACGCCCATAGAAAGTTGTCGTTCCCGGAAATCGTCATTTTCATTGGCTTGCTTCACTGTACCAAACATCCGGGCTATAAGCTTAACAGGTTCAGCAGTATCTTTGCGGATCTTTTTTCTGTCGGCAAAGTGAATTTTTTCAAAAGAATATCCTGCTCCCAACCCATATGTGGGGAAATTCATCCCTTTGTTGGGTTTTGCACTGCCTCCATTCGAAATATGATTGTACTTAAAATAGGCGTGCAAAAACCAATGATCCGTCAAATATTTCACGGCATTAAAATCCACATGAACCATAAAGCTGATAGGGCTGCTAAAAAACTTGTTTCCCGGGTTTGTCTGTTCATCATAAACTTTGGTAAGATAGCTCAGACCGGCCCCCATCCTGACAGAAGTCATAATAAACCCACGGTGATTCAGGTAAGGCTCTACAAAGGCGCTAAGATTATTGGAAGCTCCTAAGACCTCCGGGTTGTTATAATTTGTATGATTAAATAAAAATCCGGCTCTGGAATAACAGTTGCAACGCTGCCAGTCTTTTTTTTGAATTAGATTCCAACCTGCTTCCAGATCAAAACCATACGGATTCGTATCAGAAATATCCTTTATTGCCGGAGAATGAGGGATTATAAAACCATATTGAGGCTTAAACGCCAGATACAACGGATTTGCATCTTTGTTCTGCGCCTGTGCAGAAACAAAAAAAAGCAAAATTGTCAGTAAAAATAATATCCGGCGTGGCATTTTTATATGTTTAAATTTTTCAAAATATTGATAATGTCATTATTATGTTTTCTTTCTTTTACCTCTTACTGTCATTTGCTTCGCGTCATCTGTAGTTATTTGCGCTTCGCGCGTCATTTTGCTTTATTATATTCTAAGTCATTTACTTCAGGGCTTTCTGAAACGATTATATTTGACAGCAGCCGGACACAGAAGTAGAAAATGACTATAAATGACTATTAATGACTATTAATGACTACTAATGACATTGTTTTCCTTGTATTATCCACCTTGCTAACTCCTTTAATCATACACCTGAGTGTCGAAAAAAAATTTCGCCATGGAGGTTTTATGTGTCAAAAGTAATAACAAGAAGGGAAACTTTATCAATAATCTGTCAGGTTGTATTATTCATAAAAAACGAAAAAACACATATACAACTGAACAACAGGGCAAAATATAAGGCAAAAAGATTTGCCATACTTCATAAAATTTACGATTTTTGCATGAGACAAACCAAAACGAAAACCATGAGCGATCCCATACCCTCAAGAGACAGTTTCGGAAGCAAGTTTGGCGTAATAGCTGCAGCAGCAGGTTCAGCGGTAGGCCTGGGCAACATTTGGCGTTTCCCTTATGTTGCCGGAGAGAATGGCGGAGGAGCCTTTTTGCTTACGTATATCATTTTTATCGCCCTGATCGGCGTTTCGGTAATGCTGGCTGAGTTTATCATTGGTCGTAAGGCACAGCGCAATGCGTTGGGGAGCTTTAAAAAATTATCCCCGGGAACACCCTGGTATCTTGTAGGATTGATGGGTATCGTGGCTGCTTTTGTTATTCTGGCTTTCTACAGCGCTGTAGCAGGCTGGACGCTTGAATACACGGCCAACTCCATAACCAACAGTTTTCAGGGTAAAAGCCCGGATCAGATCGATAATATGTTCGATACATTTATTGCCCATCCCTGGCGGCCACTGATGTGGCAGGGTTTGTTTTTAATAGCCACGGCCTGGATCGTGTGGGCAGGAGTAAAACGAGGCATTGAACGTTATGCCAAAATTCTTATGCCTTTATTGTTCATTTTGATTATCGCTTTGGCTATTCGTTCCGTAACATTGGACGGAGCAATGAAGGGAATCACCTTTTTGTTCAAACCGGATTTTAGTAAACTTTCCGGCGGCAGTATTTTGGAAGCTCTGGGTCAGGCTTTCTTTTCATTAAGCATCGGTATGGGCGCGCTGATCACCTATGGTTCGTACATCAACAAAAAAGAGAATTTGAGTTCTTCGGCCATACAAGTCACTATCACGGATGCTATTGTAGCCATACTTGCCGGAGTTGCAATTTTCCCGGCCGTTTTTGCTCTCGGTGGTAATCCCGGTTCCGGTCCCGGTTTGGTTTTTGAAACCCTTCCAAAGATTTTCATGGCAATGCCGGGAGGCTACTTCTTTGCCATATTGTTTTTTGTTTTGTTGGCCGTAGCAGCTTTAACATCTTCAATCTCGGTATTGGAAGTTGTTGTTGCTTACGTCTCCGAAGAGCTGAATATCAAACGCCATAAGGCAACGGTACTTTCCACTATTGCCATAGCTATTCCGGGGGTTATTGCTGTAATGTCCTGGGGTGCTACATCGGAATGGACTTTATTCGGAATGCACACGTTTGATTTCTTAGACTGGATATCAGCTAACGTTTTGTTACCTCTGGGCGGATTGCTCATTGTAATATATACCGGCTGGATGCTAAAGACCAAAGAAGTAAAAGAGGAACTATCCAGTCAGGGAAAATACAAAGTAATTTTATTCCCGGTCTTTAACTTTATTATCAAGTTCCTTGCTCCTGTTGCTATTGCTATTGTTTTCCTGAATAGTATCGGAGTGTTGAACTTATAAGGAAGTGATGTTTTCAACGTTTCGGTTAAGCTACTTAGAGTCCGGGTAGAGCGGCTCGTTACCTTGCCGCTCCCCCACAGACCCGTACGAGCGGATTTCCCGCATACGGTTCCTCTCAATTTGGTTTTGCTAAAAGACAAGAGTGGTATATCTTGGGTTTTAGCAAAGGTAGC
>JAIPBW010000111.1 GCA_021738505.1 Bacteroidales bacterium
TGGTTACCTACAGGTTTCTGTTGAAAAGTTTCAAAGATCTATGCTAATTCCCTTTTTCACGGGCTTAGCTTGGCGCAATTTGTCCATAATGTCCGATATCTGCGTTGTTGCTCAAATTTTAAATCCTCTAATCCGCCGGCTGGCGGATACTGCGGTTTAAAATTTTCGCACGCCTTGATCTCGAACATTCTGAATCAAACACTCGACTTTATAGACAGACACTACTTAGGATGTAAATATTCCGGCATCTTATCCCGGGACATGATCCTGTAGTACAATCGACTAATATATTTTTTTAGTTTTCCGTGTCATTAGGGCTAAATTCATTATTTTCGCAGCGTTTTAAAAATGGCTAGAAGTGCACACGGAGAAGAGATAAAATAATGTGGTCGAATTTAGTTGCCTTAATTTTAAGAAACAGACTTGCAAATCTTATTGTCATTGGATTGATAACTATCTTTCTGGGTTACCACGCTCTGAATATAGAGATATCCTATCACATGACACGGATGTTGCCTCAAAGCGACAGTGCGAGCATCCATTATCAAAATTTTAAAGAAGAATTTGGCCAGGATGGGACATCCATGTTCATTGGCATCCGCAATAAAAACCTGTTTCAGTTAGAGCAATATAATGCATATTACGATTTAAACAAGGAAATACAAAGTCTCGAAGGAGTTTCGGAAGTACTATCGGTGACACGTTTGTTTTCTTTAAAGAAAAATCAGGAAAAGAAATCATTCGATTTTTATAATGTAGTTAACCAGAAACCTGACAGTCAAAAAGAATTAGACTCCATAAAAAAGGACATTTACAGCTTACCTTTTTACAAAGGCAAGCTGTATAATCCGGATAATAATACGGCTTTAGCCATGGTTTTTCTGGATCAGTCCAAACTCAATTCCAAAAGCCGTATAGCTTTAATTCAAAATATTAAAAAAATTACGGACAACTATGGCCAGGCAAATAATGTAGAAGTCCATTATTCCGGTCTACCCTATATCCGGACAAAAATTACACAGAAAACAAAAAAAGAAATTTTTCTTTTTGTAATACTTGCTTTACTCATAGCCTCTACTGCATTGTTTTTGTTTTTTCGCTCATTCAAAGCAGTTTTCTTCCCCTTAATCATCGTTATTGCCAGCGTAATCTGGCTAATGGGATTAATTGAGTTATTAGGATTTAAAATTACGATGCTTTCAGCCATTCTTCCGCCTTTGATTATTATTATCGGGGTGGAGAATTGTATTTTTCTTTTGAATAAGTATCATCAGGAATTTAAGAATCACGGGAACAAGATAAAATCCCTTTCCCGCATGGTTCAGCGTGTGGGAAATGCTACATTCTTAACAAACTTAACTACAGCAACGGGGTTTGCCGCTTTTTTAATCACAGGAAACAGATCCTTGATGGAATTTGGTTTAGTTGCTTCCATCGGAATTATGTTTGTATTTGTACTTTCTTTATTCCTGATCCCCATATTTTTCAGCTATATTGATCCACCAAAAATCAAACACACCAAACATCTTGATAACCCTTTCACAAAAAATGTGCTTAAACATATTGTTAACTGGGTTCGAAAAAACAGAACATTAATCTATTTAACGTCCGGAGTGCTTATTATTATCGGTGTTATTGGCATGAATCAACTGCAAACCAACAGTAAGATTGTCGATGATTTGGCCAAAAAGGATGTTTTATATAAAGACATGATGTTTTTTGAAGATCAGGTTGGTGGTGTACTTCCTTTTGAAATTACGATTGACACTAAAAAACCCAAAGGTCTGCTCCGGTTACATAACTTGCAGAAAATGGAGCAACTCCAGGATACACTGGCCAAATACGAAACATTTTCATCTCCACTTTCTTTGGTTGAAGTTGTGAAGTTCAGCAAGCAAGCATTTTTTAACGGGAATCCGGCATTTTATAGTTTGCCGAACAATCAGGAAAAAAACTTTATCCTTTCCTATCTTCCCTCCATGGACAATGCTGAGAACAGCTTACTGGACAATCTTGTTGACAGTAACCTGCAAAAAACAAGAATTAGCATACAGATTGCCAATTTAGGCACTGACGAGGTCAAAAGGATAAAAGAAGACCTGAGAAATAAGACCAACGAAATTTTCCCTCCCGCCGATTATGATGTTCAGTTTACAGGGAGCAGCATTGTATCCCTGAAGGGATCGGATTATATGATTAAAAACCTAAAGCAAAGTCTGCTGTTGGCCATCGTTATCATTATACTGCTCATGACCCTCTTATTTAACTCGTTTAAGATGGTTTTCATTTCTATGCTGCCCAATCTTTTCCCCTTGTTGTTGACCTCAGCTTTGATGGGATTTCTTTCAATTCCCGTAAAACCATCTACGATATTAATTTTTAGTGTTGCTTTAGGAATATCTGTAGATAATACAATCCATTTCTTGTCAAGATATCGCATGGAGCTAAAGATGAACAACTGGTATATAAAACCATCTGTTTATCAAGCCTTGATAGAAACCGGATATAGTATGATTTATTCTTCTATTGTTTTATTCTTTGGTTTTATCATCTTTTCCATGTCTTCATTCGGTGGAATCGAGGCCATGGGGCTTCTGATATCTTTTACATTAATTGTTGCAGTCCTGTCAAATCTGCTACTATTACCTTCTTTATTGTTAACCCTAAACAAATTGGTAACGACAAAAACCTTTAAAAATCCGTTTCTTAAAATCTTTAACAAGCCTTCGGAATTAGAGGAAGATAACCAGGACTAAACCCGGATTTTCATCGATTATTCAGAGATCATTAAAAACAATTGTAAATTAATTCCAGAATTTTTTCTATTTTTATAGCAAACAACCAAAACACTTCCCTTATGAAAGGAATAATATTAGCCGGTGGTTCCGGAACACGCTTAAAACCTCTAACTCAAGCAATAAGCAAGCAACTTATGCCTGTTTATGACAAACCTATGATTTATTATCCTTTATCCATACTCATGATGAGCGGGATTAAAGATATTCTGATAATATCCACGCCTGAAGACTTACCTAATTTCGAAAAACTTCTCGGCACAGGAGAGCAATTAGGTTGTTCGTTTCATTATAAAGAACAAAAAGAGCCCAATGGTTTAGCTCAGGCCTTTGTATTGGGCGAAGAGTTTATTGGAGATGATAAAGTTGCATTGGTTTTAGGCGACAATATTTTTTACGGAAACGGCTTGAGCCAGGTATTACAAGAAAACAGAGACCCGGAAGGGGGCGTAATATTTGCCTATCATGTGAGCAATCCCTCTAGTTATGGAGTGGTAGAATTTGATAGAAACAACAAGGCTATCTCTATAGAGGAAAAGCCTGAACAGCCCAAATCGAACTATGCCGTCCCGGGATTGTATTTTTACGACAATTCCGTAGTAGACATAGCCAAAAATCTTAAACCAAGTGCCCGTGGCGAATATGAGATCACCGATGTTAATCGTCACTATTTAGCTCAGGGAAAGCTTAAGGTAGGCATCATGAATCGGGGAACAGCGTGGTTAGATACCGGAACATTTGCAACTCTTCAAAGTGCAGGTGAATTTGTAAGAGTCATTGAAGAACGCCAGGGATTAAAGATTGGTTGTATTGAAGAAATCGCTTATCGAATGGGTTACATTGATAAGATCCAACTCCGTCGATTAGCTGAGCCTTTAATAAACAGCGGATATGGCAACTATCTGCTTCAATTATCAGAACAGATTTAAAAAGAACATTTAGCATCCGTCAGGAAGACATACAAGTAGCAGATCATTTTACCCGTTTAACAAAATTAAGTCATAGCATGAGTGTACTAAATAAATATTCCGAACGCGTGGACCGGGCAATATCAGAAATCGTTATTCCTGAAGAGCCGGATGGGTTATACCAACCGATCCGCTATACCATGGACTCCAAAGGAAAGCGTCTGAGACCGGTAATTACCCTTATGGGTTGTGACTTGTTTAATGGAACCATTAGCAAAGCATTGCCGGCAGCAATTGGCATGGAAATATTCCATAACTTCACATTACTCCACGATGACATTATGGATAAGTCACCAATGCGCCGTGGTAAACCCAGCGTTTATAAAAAGTGGAATGTCAATACAGCAATCCTTGCCGGAGATACGATGTTTATCTACGCTAACGAACAGGTATGCAAAACAGATAACAAATATCTTAAGAATGTATTAGCAGAATTCAATAAGTTAGCCAGGGAAGTTTGCGAAGGTCAACAATACGATATGGAATTTGAGGCCAGTAATGATGTTTCCATCGCCGATTATATCCGTATGATAAGGTTAAAAACAGCTGTATTAATTGCCGGAAGCCTCAAAATAGGAGCCATTATCGCAGGTGCTCCTCCCGAGGATCAGGAAAAGTTATATCAGTTTGGAATAAACATTGGCGTTGCGTTTCAACTACAAGACGATTACCTGGATGTATTTGGAGATGAGGAAACAGTAGGCAAGCAAATTGGAAATGACATCGTTACGAACAAAAAAACTTACCTTTACCTCAAAGCGATGGAGGTAGCAAAAGAAAACACTAAACAATCCCTGAAAGAAACGTACAACTCAAACAACGATGGCAAGGAGCAAAAAGTAGAATCTGTGAAGAAAATTTTCAAACATTTGGAAGTTGATAAAATCACAAAGGAGGAAATGGAAAAATATTTTCACTTAGCAAATAAATCGTTAGAGAGTATCAACGTGAAGGATGAAAGCAAAAATGAACTCCGGGAATTTGCCTTTAATTTGAAAGACAGAAACAATTAATCCTTGCGGTTCCTTCTAATTGCACTTTTTTTATATGAAACCTCCATGGCGAGGCGTTCGGCACACTGGAGGATGATTAAATGCGAAGCAGCGAGTTGGCGTTGATGCGATGATGAGTATCTTGAATTATGAATTACGAATTACGAATTACATTTGCGAATAAGAATATACTAAATCCGTGTTAATTGGTGTGTAATTAGAGAAATTAGCGGACAAACAACGAACAAGGAACACGGAACACGGAACAAAATTTTAATCATATGAAACCTCCATGGCGAAAATTTTTTCGACACACAGGAGAATGATTATTTAGCAAAATTCCGACCTTAGCGCAAAAAGATATAAGTTATGGCTAAAAAAGAAAACACCGTAGAATTTGAACAAGTCATTGAACGA
>JAIPBW010000050.1 GCA_021738505.1 Bacteroidales bacterium
ACCTTTGCTAAAACCCAAGATATACCACTCTTGTCTTTTAGCAAAACCAAATTGAGAGGAACCGTATGCGGGAAATCCGCTCGTACGGGTCTGTGGGGGAGCGGCAAGGTAACGAGCCGCTCTACCCGGACACTATTTAGTAGATTATCAACTGGAAATGCAAGTCAGCAGAGAAAGGTTTATATTTGTTGGTTTATAGTGAGTACATAAAAAACTACTCTGATGAAAGATTATAGTAAGCTTTTGACAGGATTTGAATCAGATTATTGAGGCTACGTGTTTTCAAGCTTTAGCGTTTACTTTAACTTTGCTGCTTTGATTACTGAAATAAATTAAGTGCATTTATAACAAAACAAGTAACCAAGACGTTTTAATGAACGAAATCTCAAATTTGAAGGGTTGTGAAAAAATACGGAAAACTATTCATTTTTTTGTTCTTATTTTCTATTATCCTGCCGGAGGTCAGCAGGGCACAAATTGGTGGAAAAGGAATCTTTACTTTTTTAGGGATGCCCAAATCGGCACGAGTAGCTGCTGTGGGCAGTAATTATTTGCCTGTTAACGATGGGGACATAAACCTTGCTTTGAGTAATCCTTCTCTGATAAATGAGGATATGCATAACAAAATTGGCCTCGCTTTTGTCGATTTTTACTCAGATATATCAACCGGCTTTGTTGGTTATTCGCGAACTTTTGAAAAAATAGGTAGTTTTACTGGCTCTCTGGAATTTATTGACTATGGCGAGTTTGACCGGGCTGATTATACCGGTCAGCGAATGGGTAAATTCTCAGCCGGTGAATATGCTTTTAATGTGGGTTGGGGAAGAGCGCTTGCTCCAAATTATGTGATTGGAGCAAATCTGAAAGGAGTAGTGGCTAATTATGAAAAATATTCCTCTTCCGGAATTGCAGTTGATGTGGCCGGATCCTATGTAAGTGATGACAATCGATTTGTGACATCATTAATTATTGCAAACATAGGAAGACAATTAACTTCGTTTAGTGGAAATGAAATTGAGCCCATGAATTTTGATATTAAATTGGGATTTATGCGTGACCTTGAACACGTTCCATTTAAGTTTTTTATCCTGACCGAACATCTTCAAACCTGGGATTTGCGTTATGACGATCCCAATGATCCGGAAAATGTTCCGGACCCGATTACTGGCGAGCGGGAGGAGGAAGCCGGACTGGAAGTTTTTGCGGATAACCTAATGCGGCATTTTACCGTAGGAGGTGAGTTTTCAATAACCCAGAATTTTCATGTCCGTGGAGGTTATAATTATCAACGCCGACAGGAATTAAAGGTTCCTTCACGAATATCTACCGTTGGGTTTTCATGGGGCTTTGGGTTTAGAATAAGCAAATTTCATTTGAACTACTCCCGTTCTACCTATCATTTAGACGGGTCTCCCAATTATATTTCGGTGACTACCAATCTGGATGACTTTTTTGATAAGGAATAAATATATGGATGCTGTTTGCCCAAAATAATTATTTTCGCCCTATGAAGATTGAAATCGACAAGGATGCCGGCTTTTGCTTTGGAGTGAGTCATGCGATTAAAATGGCGGAAGAATACCTAAAGGATCATTCGTATCTTTATTGTTTAGGAGATATTGTGCATAACAAATCAGAGGTAAAGCGATTATCTGATTTGGGCTTACGAATTATAGACTATTCAATTTTTCGTCAGCTCAAAGATGAAACCGTTTTGATAAGAGCTCATGGCGAACCGGTTGAAACATACAAAATTGCATCCCAAAATAATATTGACCTAATAGAAGGTACTTGCCCCATTGTTACGCGGCTTCAAAAAATGATACGCGAAGAAGCAAGTGAAAATCAGCCGCAAGTTGTGATTTTTGGAAAGAAAAACCATCCCGAAGCCATTGGTCTTGCCTCCCGCGTATCATCAAATGTGCAAATTACCCAAAATACAGAGGAACTGGAACTGGATTACTGTAAGCCAGTTTATGTTTATTCGCAAACAACTATGGATAAAGAACTTTACGAAGTTTTTTATTTGCATATCCAGGAGAGGGCAGAACATGAATGTTCAAACCCCCATGTTCGGGTTCAGGATTCAGTATGCGGAAAAGTGGCAAACCGGGCCAAACAAATAAGGGATTTTGTTGGCCACCATGATGTTGTTATTTTTGTTAGCGGAGCGAATAGCTCAAATGGGAATTACCTGTTTCAGGTTGCACGAAAAGTTAACCCCAACACTTATTTTGTTAGTGATGTTGATCAATTGAATTCAGATTGGCTAAAACAGGCCGAATCTGTGGGGATTAGCGGAGCTACATCAACGCCCGTATGGCTGATGGAAAAAGTTAAAGCCCGCATTTCCCAAATGGATTAAAAATCTTTCCCAAATCTCCTGATTTTTCGTTTGATAATTCAAAAATTATGTATAAATTTGCAGCCCTTTTTAGAGGTTGTTAACTAGAATGTTGAACCCGGTCCTTCGCGGGCCACAAGTAATCAGAACAAAACACATGAGCGAAGAAAACAAAGCTGAAGAGCAAAACACTGAAAATCAAGAGCAGCAAGAAGCTGCAAAACAACAGGAAGAAGCTAAGACGGAAGAGTCTCAGCAACCTGTTGATGAAAAAACTGAAGAAGAGCAGAAGCCGGAAGAGCAAGAAAAGGCTGCTGATAAAGATGAATCTCAGGAACATATTCCGGAAACTCCGCAGTTTGCAACGCCACAGCAAGAATTTGACTGGGATGCTGCAGATGAGGATATTGATGATTATGACAAAGAGAGAAGAGAAAAACTCGAAAATGTATATGATCAAACCTTAAGTACAATTGATGACCAGGAAGTTATCGATGGTACGATTGTAGCTATGAATAACCGTGAGGTTGTTGTTAATATCGGCTACAAATCAGACGGTCTTATTTCCATGAATGAATTGCGTTATCGTGATGACTTACAGATTGGCGATACCGTTGAAGTATACGTGGAAAATAAAGAAGATAGCAATGGGCAGTTGGTACTGTCTCACCGCAAAGCACGCGTACTTAGAAGCTGGGAGCGTGTAATTGAAGCCCATGATAAAGATGAAATTATTAATGGCCATATCAAATGCCGTACAAAAGGCGGTTTGATTGTGGATGTCTTTGGTCTGGAAGCATTCCTGCCGGGATCACAAATTGATGTTAAGCCGATCCGTGATTACGATCAGTATGTAGGCAAAAACATGGAATTTAAAGTGGTTAAGATTAACCATGAATTTAAAAATGTGGTTGTTTCTCATAAAGCACTTATTCAAGATGAGCTGGAGAAACAAAAAGCAGAAATTATCTCCAAGCTGGAAAAAGGACAAATCCTGGAAGGAACAGTCAAAAATATTACTTCTTACGGAGTATTTATCGACCTTGGCGGCGTAGATGGTTTGATCCATATTACCGACCTGTCCTGGGGACGTATCAATCACCCGGAAGAAATAGTAGAGCTTGACCAAAAGCTTAATGTTGTTATTCTGGACTTTGATGATGATAAGAAACGTATTGCATTAGGACTGAAACAGCTTCAGCCACACCCATGGGAATCTCTTGATGAGAACCTGAAAGTGGGAGACAAGGTGAAAGGAAAAGTTGTTGTTGTCGCCGACTACGGAGCTTTTGTAGAAATTGCCCCGGGAGTAGAAGGATTGATCCATGTTTCCGAAATGTCCTGGTCACAGCATCTGCGCACAGCACATGACTTCCTGAAAGTAGGAGATGAAGTAGAGGCTGTAATATTGACCCTGGATCGCGAAGACCGCAAAATGTCATTGGGCATGAAACAACTTATGCCTGATCCATGGGAAAATATCGAAAGTAAATATCCGGTAGGTTCTAAACATACAGCTACTGTAAGGAACTTTACAAACTTTGGAATTTTTGTGGAACTGGAAGAAGGCGTGGATGGATTGATCCATATTTCAGATTTGTCCTGGAGTAAGAAGATCAAACATCCGGCAGAGTTTACTCAAATCGGTGATAGTATAGAGGTTGTTGTTCTTGAGCTTGACAAAGAAAATCGTCGATTAAGCCTTGGACACAAGCAACTGGAAGAAAATCCATGGGATGTTTTTGAAACCATCTTTACCGATGGATCCATTCATAAAGGAACTGTAGAAAGTATCGTTGATAAAGGAGCTATTATTACGCTTCCATATGGAGTAGAAGGCTTTGCGCCGATGAAACACCTGAAAAAAGAAGACGGTTCAAATGTGAAAAAAGACGAGACGTTAGATTTTAAAGTTATTGAATTCAATAAGAAAAGTAAAAAAATCGTCGTCTCCCATTCACGGATCTACGAAGATAAGCTCGCTGATGAAAAAGCCGATGAGAAAGCTGCGAATAAAGCCAAAGCCAAAGCCACAGCTAAGGAAGTTAAGAATCTGAATGAAGGAGCTGAAAAAGCTACTCTTGGAGACCTTGGCGTTCTGGCTAATCTGAAAAATGAGCTGCAGGCTGAAGAAAAGGTGAAAGCGCAGGATTATATGAAAAAACGCTCCGAAAAAGATGAAGAACAAGAAGAGCAAAAAGGGGAGGCTGAAGAAGGAGCGAAAAAATCCGACGAGCAAAATGAATCTCAGGAATCAGATGTTTCTTTGAGCAACGAAGCAAAAGAAGAAGCTGAGGATAAATCCAAAGAGATTGCACCTGAAGAAGCAAGATCTAAGGTAAAAGAAGCTGAAGAAAAAGCTGAGGAAGAGGAAAAAGAAGAGAAAGAAGAGAAAGAAGAAGATGCAACGAAAAACGAAAGTGAAGATGCATCAGAAACAGATCAGAAAGAAGACTCTTCCGAAGAAGACAGCAAAAAAGAAGAGTAAGACCTTCAGATTTCTTTAGATTTTTTAACATAATTGCCAGAGCCGGAAATATTTCGGCTCTGGTTTTTTCAAAAAAAAATTTAGATATTTGCCAACAAAATGTCGAATATTTTGTATAACTATTAAAATCATTTAAATATGAAAAAATTACTAATACTTTTTATATCAATAATTATAGGAATTAATGTAAATGCGCAGTGCACACCCGGGGATTATGACGAGCCGGGATTGCACCCTGATACAACTCAGGGAATGCCGCCTGCCGTAGTTTCAGAATCTTATAGTGAAGTTGTAACTGTTGTCGTCCCGGCAGATACTACAATCCAGATTATGGGGACACCACAGCAGGTTCAAATTGATTCGATTGGCGTTACTGAAATAAGAGGAATGCCCAGCGGGTTTAATTATACCCCGAATTCTTCAACAGGCTATTGGCCGGGAGATTCTTCCGGTTGCGTTCTTGTAACCGGAAACCCACAACCCGGTGATGAAGGTGTTTATCCTGTGGAAATTGATGTTATGGTCTATGCTAGTGGATATTCAGCTCCTTTTACCTATACAGGTTATGAGCTGGAGATTTTAGATTCTACACATGTTAATATTCAGGAAATTAATTCTTCTGTGAAAGAAATTATCGCATTTCCTAATCCGTTTAAAGAGGATTTGACGATTGAATTTGAAATGAATAAAAATGCGCCTGTTGAAGTTGAAATCTTCAATATGGTAGGAGATGTGTTGAGACAAAAAACGATAAATGCAACGGCAGGAGAAAATGCTATCAAATTTAATACCGCATCATTAACAAATGGCTTGTATTTCTACAGGTTTAACGCAGGAGATAAGATTATTACTCGTAAGCTTGTGAAGAAATGATGTTTGATGTAACGATTTTAGGAAGTGCATCTGCAATTCCTACGAAAAAAAGATTTCCAAGTGCCCAGCTTATTAATATGCTCGGGCACTTGTTTTTGGTAGACTGTGGTGAGGGGGCTCAAATGCAGTTGATCCGATCTGGCACAGGGCTGCAGAAGATTGAACGCATATTTATTAGTCATTTGCACGGCGATCATTTTTTTGGATTACCCGGGCTGATTACATCGATGCACCTTACAGGCCGAACCGAACCTTTACATGTCTATGCGGATAACGAACTTCCCGGTATCATTAATCCGGTAATAAATTATAGCCACAAAAATCTCGGTTTTGAAATTGTTTTTCACGAGCTAATTCCGGAAAAAAGTGAATTGCTGTTTGAAAATGATAACCTTCTTATCAAATCCATTCCGTTGCAACATGGAATTAATACATGGGGGTTTATCTTTGAAGAGAAGGAGAAAGCGCGTAATATTGACAAAGGATTTGTGCAGAAATATAACCCGGATATTGACGATATTAAAGCAATAAAAGCCGGTGCTGATTTTGTCGATAAAACGGGTGAAATTCACTCCAATGAAAAAATAACGCGAACACCCGAGCCACCAAGAATATATGGTTATTGTTCGGATACACAGTACTTTGATGAATTGGCTGCTCAAGTTAAATCAGTTACAACACTTTACCATGAAGCAAGCTTTATGGAGTCTGATAAAGAACTGGCAAAGGAAAGAAATCATTCTACTGCAGCTCAGGCAGCTTCTACAGCTTACAATGCAAATTGCAAAAAACTAATTCTGGGGCATTTTTCAGCCCGATACAAAGCCCTGGATGGGTTACTTCAGGAAGCGAAACACATATTTCCAAACACATATTTAGCGGAAGACTTTTGCAAGTTTGATATTATCTAGATAATGGGAGCGTAAAATAAAAAGTACTGCCTTGATTTTGTTCGCTCTCTACCCATATTTCACCTCCGTGTTTTTCTACAAACTCCTTGCAAAGTAGCAGTCCTAAGCCTGTGCCATCTTCATTTTTAGTTCCTTGTCGTCTGTATTTGTTTTCTTTTCTGAATATATTTTTGATATTGTCATCAGAAATACCAATTCCATTATCTGATATTGCACATTCAATGAAATCCTCTTTTCGCTTTGTTGATACGGAGATCGTTCCGCCCGTATTGGTGAATTTTATAGCATTGGCTGTCAGATTCCGGATGATACTGTTTAACATATTTTTATCTCCCGAAATGAAAACCGGGTCGTTTGAAATAATGGGTTGAATTTTGATATTTTTTTGTTGAGCTTCCGGCTTGACTATTTTTATGTTTTCATTAAGAGTTGAATTGAAATCAATTTCTTGGGGGTTATAATCCAACTCTCCCGTTTTAGATTTTGTCCAGGCCAGTAAATTTCTTAATAGGTTAAACAAACTTTCGGACGATTGATAAATCTGTTTTATATATTCTTTATTTTCTTCATCTGTTAAGCTGTCGAATTCTTCATTTAATAATGATGAAAAACCAATTAAGGCATTGAAAGGGTTTTTTAGATCATGGGCAATTATTGAAAAGAACTTATCTCGGGCTGTATGTGTTTCATTTAAGTTTTGCAGCGAATGTTCAAGGTTTTCCAGGAGTTTGTTTTCTCTTGATATATCCCTGAATAAGGTTAAAACCTGGTCTTCGTGCAAAGGAATCATTTGCACTTCAAAATTTGCATATTTTCCTGAGGAGGTAAGCCGAAAAGATTGGATTGAGTTTTCTGACAATGTTTTTTGAATATGTTCAACCAGAATTTGAGATTCCCGGGCAGGAAAAACTTCGGTAATGCTATGGTTTATGATCTTAAATGCGGGTAAAGGTAGTAAACTCTGGTTATGCGATTTGACATCTACAACTATATGTGTGTTATTGATAACCAGAAGAATTTCCGGAATCGCATGTAAGAAAGATTTTTGATCTGAATAGCTTTGTTTCCAGCTTTTTAGTTGCTCCTGATATTCTTGGTTTTCTTTTTTTAGCCTTTTTTTGCTCTTTTTCTTTTTAATGTAGAAATAAAACAAAATAATGTTGATGAAAACTAATGCGATTATTCCAAATCCCATGTAGTTGAAGTTTCCCGGGATTAGTGTTAATTGATGCGAATTGGGGCCGTCAGGTGTTTGTTTAACATTCGTTTTAGATGAGATGGAGCAATTATAAAACTTTGGATTCATTGCGTCATCAATGGAAAGAGGAATATTAGGGTAAAGGCCGAAACTGATGATTGTTTCAGTCCTGGCAAAAGCTTCACATTTATTTCCTGTTAGTGCAAGAGCAATAAAAATAAAAACAATTAAATGCCGGAAACACTTCATTGAGCGTGTTATGATTTTCTGTTTTTTAGATAATTTGTCAATTCTTCTGTGAAATTATCCGAAGAAATACATTTGTTAAAGCCGATATCTAATAAATGTGTATTGGACTCACATTTACCGTGTAAAAGAGCAATATATAAAATGTTGTTTGTTTTCTGTTCTTTTAATTTGAGCAGAGTCTTTTCTATTGTCCAGGGCTCTTCCAGGTTCTCATCAATTAATACAATTGAATTTTCCGGAATGGATTCTCCTTCATTTAATTGGTTGATGAAAATAGAAGGTTCAGTATAATACATGATATTATGTTCTTTTCCTTGAATGACATCATTAAGTTCAGCTAAACCCGCGTCATTCGAAAATAACAATAATGGTTTGTTTTTTTCTTGCAAAATCCTGAAAAGATCATCTTTATGTGCTTCTTTACTCTGGCAGGCTTTATTTAAGGGTAAGCTGATTACGATATGCATCCCGCTTTCTGAAGTAGAAATATCCAATCTGCCGCTTAAAACCTGTAACATTTTTCTTATCCAGACCAGACTATAGTCATAATCTTTAACTTCCTGATGGGGATTTTCAAACCTTGTGTTATCAAATGGATCCAGTATTTTTTCTAGTTTTTCTTTGTTAATGGGTTCCCCTGTATTTGAAATTTTGATTTTGGCTACATCCATAACCTCATCGCGCTCCGCTTTGAGTGTTACTGTACTATCGTTACTATGATAAATTGCATTTTCTAACAAAGAACCTATGATTTTCTCAATAATCTGTTGATTTCCGTAAACATTTATGCTTTTCTGGATATCAGCATTGATGTTCACATTACCACCCGTAAATTTATCAGTAATTTGCTTAATCTCTTCATTTAGGTTTATATCCTGTAGGTTCGTTATAATGTCTGATTTGTTGATCTGCACCAGATTAGCCATGTTTAACAATTCAAACTTAATATCTTCAGCGCTGGAATAGATATTTTCAATCAGTTTGATTTGTTCTTCATTCAACGTGTTTTCAGATTGTGTTTTTAAAATTTCGGACATTCCTGCAATGTTATTCAGCGGTATTCTCAGTTCTTCACTAATATTTTTAAGGTAATAATTTTTAATATTGTTAATCTTCTCTGATTTCCTTAATGCTTGGGTCATGGAACTCTCGGCTTTTTTCAAATCAGAGATGTCGGTGATGGCTGCAACTCCTCCAACATATTCTTCTTTGTTATTAAATAAAGGAGAAGCTGTTAAGATAGTTTCCAATTCCTCGCCATCTTTGCGGTGAAGTTTTACATGATAGGTGTTTGATTTTCCGGATTTGCGCTTTTGAGACTCCTTTTTAAATCGCTCGAATGTTTTCTCATTTACGATCATATCCAGCGTTTGATCAAGAAGCTCTTCTTTCTTGTAACCCAACATTTCAGTAAATGCATTATTGACATAGATAATTTTCTCATTGACATCCGCAATAGCAATTCCTGCATTTACCGTTTCCGTAACCGTACGATATTTTTCCTGGTTTTCAAGAAGGTCATTTTCTGTTTGTTGACGTAAATTATTTTCTGTTTGCAGTTCTTGTGTGCGAACTCTGACACGACGATCCAAATCGTTATTCAAAGCTTCCAGCTTTTTATTGTAACGCTTTTTAATGTTGTTTTGATAAATCAGTAACAATAATACCATAATAGCCAGTACTATAATTATGGCCATTATCGCAGTGTATTTCCTGTTATTGGAAAGCTTTGTCTGAATTAGTTTGTTCTCTGCGTTCTGACGCTTTATAATTTCCTTTTGTTGTTTGTCTTTATACTTCTGTTCTAAAGTTTCTATTCGTTTATTTGCTTCTTCATCCAATAGTCTTTCACGCAAGTTGTGGTAGTCTTTGTGATATGTTAATGCCTTTTTATAATTGTTTTTTTGTGAAAAAAGGGATGTCAAATTCAGATAGACATCTTCTAATGTTCTGTCAAAGCTTTTAGGTTTTGCAATTCCTAAAGCTTTCGTCAGGTATTCTTCAGCCTGGCTCAGGTTTCCCCGATCAATAGAAATGGCACCCATATTTGTTAAAGAGGCGGCTATCCCGTTTTGGTCATTTATTTCCTGTCTTATCTCTAGAGCACGTTGATTGTATTCAAAAGCCTTCGTTAAATCACCTTTATCCCGGAAGATAGTAGCCATATTATTCAATACGCCTGCATGTCCTCGTTTATCTTTTAAATCCATTTTTATCTTCAGTGATTTGTTCAGATAATTCAATGCACTGTCCAATTTTCCTTTATGCCTGTATATGGCGGAAATGTTATTGGATACTGTACTGATCCCTTTAGAATCACCAGCCTTTTCTTTGAGATTTAATGATTGAGAATAATAATCCAATGCCAGTTCATATTTTTCTGTCATTGTGTAAATGGAGCCAATATTCGTTAATGTTTTACTGATACTTGTTGGGGAAGCTCCATGTTCTCTTTTTATGGCGAGTGCTTCGAAAAAGGTTTCCAGGGCCTTGTCATAATCGGCACGTTTCCAGTGCAAAATACCTATGTTAGATAACGTGCGGCCCATCAATAAATTCTGATCGGCGTTTTCTTTGAGCTTCAAGCTTTCTTTGTAAAAATATAAAGCACTGTCAATATTGTTTTTGGCCTGGTAAACCAATGCTATATTATTGTAGCTCTTACTTATGTCTGAAACATTTTTTATATGCTCCTTGTATGAAAGGGATTTGTGATGATAATTTATAGCTTTATTATAATTGGATTTTTGATACTCAACAGAAGCAAGGATATTATAAGCTTTAAATAATAAAACCGGAGAATTAAGTTCTTTAGCTAACTTTAACCCCTCTTGGGTGTATTCTTCCCGTTTTTCGATATCAGAACCTTTACAAAGATGTGAAAGTTTTTTATAAGCATAAAACTTTTTTTTCTTGTTATTTGTGTTGTCAATAATATTCTTAAGACTGTCTTTTTTGGACTTTTCAACTTTTGCAAATAAAGAATTGCTGCTTATCCCTGTAAGGAATGTTAATAAAAGGATAAATGTTAGTTTTGAGAATAATCCTGAGTTTATCATAGGTCTATAATTTTCACATGTTCTGGAAATTTCAAAATTAAGAAAAATGTTTTATTATTGCTTAAAGAAATTAACAATTTAATAAATTGATTCATGAAAAATATTTTAATAGCTGACAGTGGTTCCACTAAAACCGATTGGCGGATAATTGATGTATTGACTAAAAAGACTGTAGGTGAGGTTGTAACAGCTGGTGTTAATCCCTATTTTATGACTGCTGATGATATCTCAATGATGCTAAATGAGCAGTGGAATGCTGATTTTTTTGTAAAAAATATTCAAAAAATCTATTTCTATGGAGCAGGATGTTCAAGTGAGACCAAGTGTAAGACTGTCAATAAAGGGTTATATCGGTTTTTTACTTCTGCAGATATTTATGTATATCATGATCTTTTAGCTGCTGCCAGAGCTTTATTTGGTAAGGAAAACGGTATTGCAGCCATTCTCGGTACGGGTTCAAACTCTTGCTTGTATCGTCATATGCAGGTAGAAGAGGAACTTTTCTCATTGGGCTATTTGTTTGGTGATAAAGGCAGTGGCGGCCATATTGGAAGAAAAATTGTAGATGCTTATTTAAAAGATGAAATGCCGGATAGATTGAGATCAGACTTTCAAAAAAAATATTCGCTCACCAAAGAGCAAATTTTAGATAATGTATATAATAAACCCAGTCCGAATCGTTTTTTGGCCAGTTTTTCCGAATTTTCAAGCATGAATATTGATGCAGCATTTATTCAACAAATCATAAAAGATTCTTTTCGCGATTTTTTTGATTATCAGATAACCCGTTATACCAATTATCAAGAATATCCGCTTAGGGTGGTCGGGTCTGTTGGTTTTTACTTTAAGGATATTTTGGAAAGTGTTGCTGGTGAGTATAATATGAAAGTTGAGCAGGTGATTCAAAATCCTGTGGAAAATCTGGTTCAATTTCATTTGTCTGATTTGCCTTAATCCCACTTGTTAGAAATAGAAGAAACCCGGGTATTGCGGGTATTCCCTAAAGTTTTAGATCGTCTCTTGTAGCTAAAAAGGTGACTCATTATTTCTATTAATGAGTCACCTTTTTAGCTGTTTAGAAAATATATAAAACCTGTTTTGCTGATTTATTGAACAATCACTTTTGCTTGTTTTGTTTCTTTGTCCGTATGCAACAATAATAAGTAAGTGCCTGAGCCCAGATTGCTAAGGTCTTTATTGATTCTTGAGTGCTGTTGTTTCAATATGTCAGAAGACACCTGTTTCCCTTTTGAATCAAACACTTCGAGTATTCCGGAACCTTTGATTTTATCCGGGATTATAATTGTAATCATCCCTTTCGTAGGATTTGGGTAAACATTTAATGTGTTTTTACTATGTTCCTCAACAGACACCGAATTGATGTGTATTTGTTGTATTACTGAATCTTTCCCGCAATTATTAACGGCTTCTAATTTAACATCATAGGTTCCATTATCCTGATACGTGTGGTTTGGATTGGGTAATGCAGAAGTATTTCCGTCTCCGAATGCCCAATAATGGGAGGAGGTATAGTTACTCTGATCATTAAATTGGACTTCCGGATCATTACTCAGGTCATAATTAAAACTGGCATTGGGTTTAAGTGTATCTGAAATAATAGCCTGTACCGGAGTCCTGTTCGAACGACAAGGTGGGCCTTTGACTTCCCAATCATAGAAATAATAGTAGTAGCCTGTAGGATCACTGCCGGCACTACTTTCTTTTATTGTTACCAGGTCGTTAACAAAATAGGGATAATTGGTTCCACTGTTATTTCTGTATAGGTCTGGATCCTCCGGGCCTCTGAGCTTGTAATCTGCTCCCGGAGAAATGTTAAAGTTCAGGTTAACCCGTTGTTCGCCTTGTTGAAGGTTTACCATGCGGGATTCAATGGGATATCCGTTTTGATCAATAAGTTCGATGTTTCTGTTTCCTGCAGAATTGGCATAAACTTTAACTGAAACTAATGTGATTTGCTTATGCACATCAAAAACCAGATGATGCTTATATGGCTGATCAAAATAACTGCCTCCGCCACTATTGTCAGTTTTTGCTCCATAAAGAGCTGGTTTGTCATTAGCATAATCCACATAAAATGTTTTGGAATTCCCCAAAATAGGTGTGGTGTATGTTGTCCCGGTATCCAAAACATTTGGTGATACTGCAGAGTTAAACCACCGTATGTATCCATTGCCGGAAGAAGGTTCTGTGGCTGTTAATTTTACAGAGCCGGTTTGACAACGTATTCCGGGTGATGCCATTGGATTGTCGGGCATATCCACTGTAACCAGATTGGTTTTGAGCATGGAATCCGGTCCATGCATATTACCAGCAATTAATTTAACATCATAAGTGCCATTGCTTGTATATTGGTGTGAGGGATTTCTTTGTGTAGATGTTGTGCCATCACCAAAATCCCAAAACCACGAAGTAGGACCAGCAATTGATTGATCAGTAAAGTTAATCAAGCCGGTGCAGGTCGAGGTGTCATTGACTTTAAAGTCAGCTGTGGGTAAAGTGTTAGGGTAAGCACATTTCCAACGCATTTCAAATCCGGACTCTGTGTTCATTTCATCCGTCATTTGTTGGATTGTGATTGTATTGGTGGAAGAATTAATTACACCGCTACCCGGAAGTGTATTTCCATCATAGCTATCGATTAGAGGTGCATTTGTAGAGGCACCATCATAAATTTTCAGATAATCATAGCCACCTTCAAAATGAAATGAAGAAAACATCAGGGAAATGCTACTGGCACTGGAAGCTGTTATGGTTACCGAACCATCGGAATTATTGGAGTAAGCAGCTGATTTACCGCCATCATCAAAAAGTTTGCCTTCACATCTTGTTATGGTTGTATTGCCAGATGTTGGTATTTTGTAATGACAAATCGAGTCAATGGAAAAGGATACGGAATCCGTGTGTGATAAACCAGATGGTGTTGTAACAGTTAAATATACGGTCTTGCTACCGCTGGAAGCATAGTTAATTGTATGTGGGCCGGAGGAGCTTGATGTAGATTGTGATGCTCCGTTTCCAAAGTCCCAGGAATAGGAGCTGATATTTCCAAGACTGTTTTCGGAAAATGTGATGCTGTCACTAAGGCAAAAAAGGGATGTTCCCATATCGATCTTCGCTTTGGGACATCCGCCGGTAATGTCAATTGTATCAATATAAGGCTGATGTCCATATTTTGAAAGCGTTAAAATGGCCATATTCCCTGCAATAATACCGGGCTGGTTATCAAATTTTAGCGTGTCTGTGGATCCGTTTATGATATCTTTTGCTACCAGTTGTCCGTCAACAACAAATGTTGCAGTAACACTGTCTGTGTTCATATTGTTGATGATGGCCATTGAGTCTGAATTACAGGATATTGAATCCGTATTGCTTGCTATGATAGGAATAGGAGGGTTAACCCGGAATTCCATGGCGGGATCGCCAAAATAGTGCAATAACTCATGCGTGTATTGACTGTTTCCCCAGGAAGCGGTCATGTATTGAAGACCAAAGTTTATCAAATCACCACCTCTCCGGATGTTGCCGTGAGTAGGTAACACAGGATTGCTAGTTCCGCCACTGCCTGTGAAGTCGGGCGTAAGCCCCGGATTACTCCAGATGCCGTCGAACAGACCCAAAGAAAGGGCATCATTATAACCGCTGTAACTAACTTCCGCATGACCAAAAACACCTATGGCTCCTCCATTAGGTTTGCGTAATAATTTTTCTGAAAAGCATTCACTTTCAAGGAATTTTCCGGTTAGACAGTTGATGCTGAAAAATAACGGTTGTTTGTCACCATTTGTAAAACTACTTACATCACTCTTGTGAAATGAAGGGTCTCCCCAGCCATCTTCATATCCGTGATCACGGTGAAAAACATAAAATGTTCCGTTATTAACATAATTGATGATATCATTCTTGTCGCCATCCCAGGCAAAATTGGGTTTCGTCAGGTAGGAAGGGAGCGGCTCGCCATTGGAATAATACGTGTTATTCCAGTAAGTCGGGTTTACACTGGCATTGGCATGATAAACCCGGTTTACGGTTTTTCCTTGTGCTACAGCATAATTTCTTAATTCTTCACTGGTTTGAGCAAATCGTCTTTCAGCATATCCACTTCCGGCATGTTGAAAGTATGCACAGTTGGTTCCCGTTTCATAAAAGCTGCTATCGGTAACCGGAAATTTCTCATAATTGATTATTTTATCAATTATTGCATTGGCTTCGGAAAGTGAAGCGGCAGAAATCCTGCCTCTGGCTATATCACTGGTGTAATCCCCGGGACCGTCCATGCATGAATAATAGTGGTCGGAAGCAAATATGGCATTATTGTGTCCTGTTGAAATTTCGCCGGGCACATCCTGATGATCTCCAAGAATGACAAAATAATCCGGCTTGGGCGAATAATCGTTATACTTATTATGGATTTTATTCTTAACCTGGCCACTGTTCCAGTTGTTTTGAACAAGGATTTCAGGGATAAAACCCAACTGACTCTTCCATTGCGAAAGTTTTTCTGCTGCCGGAAGAAACTGTTGGGTCGTAATAATTAAATAATCTGGGTCCTTATGCGTTTGTGTGCTAGTTGTTGATGATATTTGGTTTGCTATTTGCGAGCCATTCAGAAAATAATTGCCGGCTATTTTCGCAAACTGATCACTGTGTTGTGAACCATCCGTTATCGAGTTGGGATTTCCGCTATATTGAATTGTAAGGGAAATTTCTTTTACTGACTTAAGTTTTTTTTGTACAGCATTATATTGAAAAGGAATGATTTGAATTGCAGCCACTTTAATGTCCCTGAGCTTTTGTGTTTCATCGACTGATATGTGCGAAGCAGGGAATGAAGTACTGGAATTATAAAAAGTTGTATCCATGGTAAACGGAGGATCATCCACTTTATAATTGTCCTGACGTGGCGGCTGAGAAGGAAATAATAAAATGTCTTTTTTTACCGGATGATATGTAATGTCATTGATGCTGATATTCGCTTCGGATGTTTCGGGTATACCGATATGATCTATATAGGCTGGTAAATCAGGCTTGCCAATGTCATGCATGAACCCAAACCCCGGGATCATAAGCTTTTGAAAATCCGTGTTATTTTCTGATATCGTTTTTGGATTATATTCCGGAAACTTCCAACGTATGGTTATATCTCCGTTTTTTGCTATGCTTACATCTCTTGAAGGCTCGTTATCATTAGGATTATTGATGTTTTGAGCGCTTAAAAATATAGGAAATATTAGCAGAACAAATATAAACTTCTTCATATGCTTAAATTTTTGTTTGTTGTTCCGTGTTCGTTGTTCCGTGTTGTGCTTGCCTTGCTTGTCCTGTTAATTTTATTTCAATCAACCGGGATGAAACGCGACGGCTGGATCTTTTTCACCGGGGTTCGCTTTTCTCTAAGTCTCTTCGTTCGCTCAGTATCAACGCATCTTTTCCCTTCGCGCACCCCTGGCCCATAAAGGGGAAGCCCACCGCACACTGAATCAGCTTTCCGGCAGTTCACCAACTCACCACTCACTACTCACTACTCACTACTCACTACTCACTACTCATTCTCTTAGTCGCTTCGTTCTCTAATCCCGATAGCTATCGGGACTCTTAAGTCGCTCAGTTCGCATCATCGCCAACACGTCCAGCCCTTTAATCATTCACTTGTGTGTCGAAAAAATTTTCGCCATGGAGGTTTTACATTATTCTGCTAATATAAAAGGAATTTTTAGACTTAAAATAGTGTTTGTCTATAATGTCCGATTTCTGCTAAATGCTCGTATTTAAAACAGTCATCCCGATGTTCCAATCGGAACTCCTTGGTTTTAAATACTTCGCAAGCCCCCGATAAATGCGGGGTAAACTTTGAACTTGAACATTATGAACTAAACACTTACTTTATTGACAGGCTCTAAATAACGATTAACTTCTTTCTGATTACCTTTTTGTTTAGGTTGATTTTTAGATAATAAATACCACTACTAAGATTTTGTAGATTAAATTGAACTTTATCTTTATGGCTAAAGCTTTGATTTTTTTTCTGAAGAAGTTTACCGTCAAAAGCAAATAACTCAATAGATTGTAAATGATTTGTGTTGAGCTCTATACTGATCTTATCCGATGCCGGATTAGGGTAGATTACAATATCTTCTCCATATTTTTCATCTATTCCCGTATCGGTGATGACAACAGATTTTTCAATGCTATCCTTCCCGCAGGGGTTCTCCGTTTTTAGCATTACATCGTAAGTACCGGTTTGGTTATAAGTATGCGTTGGATTTTCCATGGTTGATGTATTACCATCATCAAAATCCCAGAAGTAAGTTTTTGTTTTGGTCGACATGTTTGTAAAAGAAACTTCAGAGGTATTCGTCTGGTAATCAAAATCAGCAACAGGAGCATTTGTATAAGTGTATATATTAAATGTTGCTTCCGGACTGCTGCATGTTTGGGATTCAATTTCCCAGTCATAAAAGTAGTAGTAATAACTTGTAGGATCAGAGCTGGCTGTACTGTATTTAATTGACACAAGGTCTTCGATTTCAAACGGATAAGCCAGGGTGTAGTTGTTTCGGAACAAGTCCGGCGATACAGGACCGAATAGTTTATAATCGGTTCCTGCAGGGATATTAAAATTCAAATCAATACGATGTTCCCCCTGAGGTATATTGATCGTTTTGGAAGTTACGACATTATCGTAATTATCAAGGAGTTTTATTTCACGGCTGCCGGATGAATTGGCATACACTTTTACAGATTTTAATGTAATATTTTCATATACATCAAAGACCAGAGCATGCTCATAAGGGGAGTCGAAATATTTTCCACCTCCGGAATTATCTTGTTTGGCTCCAAAAACAGAAGGCTTTAAGACTTTGTTTATAGCAAAAATAGTTGTGTCATTCGTAAGTGTAGGCAAGATCAGAATTTTGCCGGTGTCAATCAGGTTGTTATGGTTTGCATCGGCATACCAGTGAACAGTGCCGCTGCCTGGATTTTGTTGCAATGAAATTGTGCTGTTGTTGCAATGATGCAGGGTGTCTCCTGAGATACTGTCGGGTGTTTTTACTGTAACGTAGGAGTTTAATATGAGAGAATCACTGCCATAAGGGTTGCTGACCTTCAGCTTAACATCATAGGTTCCGTCTTGTGTATATACATGAAGCGGGTTCTGTTGATTTGATGTTGTGCCATCTCCGAAATCCCAGGTCCAGGAATTGGGGCCGTTGGAAGAACGATCGTTAAACTGAACTTCTTTTTCACAACTAATGGTGTCGCTTACCGTGAAATCTACGGTTGGTGCGGTATTTGGGTAATGACAATTCCATTCAAGAGCAAAACCGCTTTCATTTACATATTGATCGGTTTCCTGTTCGATCGTAACAGCGCCTCCTGCACTGCTAATGATGTTCCCACTATTGGGCAGGGAACTGCCATCATAAGAGCCTATCAAAGGGTCTGAGGTGGAAGGGCCATCATAAATATTCAGGTAGTCATAACCCACTTCAAAATGGAAAGCAGTAAACTGAATATCTATTGATGATGCCCCGATGGGATCTATAGTTACGCTACTGCTCGAATTATTCGAGTAGTTTGCTCCCGGTCCTCCATCATCATATAAAATACCATTACATTGGTTAATTGTCATGTTGCCGTTCTTGGGAGTAACATTCTGGCAAGGGTTTGTAGTGTCAATGCTCACAAAAGCAGTATCAATGATTGAGTCTTTTCCGCAACTCCCGCCATTTGCAATAAGTTTGACATTAAAATCCCCAAATTGATTGTAAGTATGTGACGGATTCATCGCACTACTTGTGTCTCCATCTCCAAAATCCCAGTAAAAATCCAAACCGTTGTTGGACTCATTGGTAAAGTTCACTGTTGCCGGAGGCTGACAAAAGGAGGTTAAATCGGCAGAAAAATCTGCCTGAACCCCGGGGATGAATTCATCTCCTACACCGATTGCATGCATGGCATCTGTAACAGAAATTACAGGCTGGGAACAGGCTCCGTATAAATCGGTGGCTGCTTTGATAGCATAATATCGCGCGTCCGAATATTCTGAAGAAGGTGTGAGGTAGGTATTCAGCATACGGTAGGCAATGGCTGAGGCTGTATCCATGCCGATGGCAGCTACCGAATAGTTGTCGTTGTTATCATTTGTTCCACTACCCCCTTCTACCAGTAAATAATACCAATAACTAAAAGGTCCCATATTGGTGTGGACGCCACCGTTATCGCTAGTGCCGAAATACCAATGAGTGCCATGATATGTGTCAGGAAGTTGGTAATTGTTGGGGTTAGCCATAGAACGAAGAGTTACGCCAATATCCTCTCCGACGTCCCAGTTATGGTTGTTGGGTCTGGCATAAGCTTCAACGGCTGAAGCGAAAATATCGCTAAATCCTTCATTAAGAGCACCGGATTCATCCTGGTAAATCAAGTTTGCTGTATGAGAAGTTACTCCATGTGTGATTTCATGAGCAACGATGTCAACAGCCGTTAGAGGAGTTATGTTGCTTCCATTACCATCGCCGTAGGTCATAAACTGGCCATTCCAAAAAGCGTTTGCATAGTCGACGTCATAGTGCAGGTAAGATGTAATCGTTAATCCGTTGTTATCTATTGAGTTACGATTGTGTGTGTTGAGGTAATAATCATATGTTTTTTCTGCTGCCCAATGGGCATCACCGGCAACTTCATCATAATCTGCATTATAGTTGTTCCAGTAATTGTCGCTGTCTGTGAAATCCACAGCACTTCCATAAGTAGTGGAATTATTCATGTCAAATGTTTCAATTCCATTTCCGCGTCCATCTTCTCTTAGACGGAATTGGTTGTTATGATAATCTGCTGTGATGTTACGAGTACCACTGTATTTTGTGTTTGCGGATCCTGATGAGTCAGCATGATGTATGGTTTTGTTTTCCATCAGAATTTTTCCTGTGGAAGCATCTACATAAATATCTGCACGGTAAACCGGATCATGAGCATAAATATCATATTTATAGGCATAAGCAAATGCTGTTTCGCCCTGTTCTTCAACCGGAACAATCGATTGTCCAGCTTCCGGATAGAAGGAAGCCTCAGGGTTTCCGGTATATTGTTTTATAAATTTTTCTTCCTTCGGGATTTCCCATTTGTAAGAGTCTGCATCTACAAAATTAATCGCTTTATTGCGTCCTTCACTTTCTGAAAGAGAAAAGGAATTTTTTATCTGAATAGTTTGAGGGAAATTACCGTTTATAGATTCTATCATTCCATTTTTCGTATGAAGAATAACAATACCATCAACTAATGGAATATTGTTATAATTTACCTGTAGCCGGATATGTTCATAGCCTAACTTATCCTCATGACGTTTTATTTCACTAAAAGAGTACTCTTCAGCTAAATTCAGCATTTTTGAGGCCCATAGATTAAAATCACTGACAGGAATTTTATTTCCTTTTGAAAACTCAATGTATTTCGGGGCGGAATATCTGTCTGACATTCTCACTTCAGTTGCTCCGTTAATATATTCATTAGCTTCACTACCTGTGTATACCTGGGAGCTTAAGTAAAAGGGCAGGATGAGGAGTAATAGTATATAAATTTTACGCATAAGATAATTTTTAATTTAATGATCAATTAATTAAACGAATTGCAATATATAAAATTGCATGATATGTATGATGTCAATCGGAATTGACCTGATATCGTGATAAGATATTATGCCAGTACGGACTTTCAATAATTTCCATCAGCTTTGAATTGATCGGATAATGAAGCTCCATATTGTAAGGTAAGGCAAAACTGTAATATTGCTTGTTAAATTTTAAGGGTAGCACTTCAAGATCATTTTGTAAATTTTGTTTGGCAATAGAATATTTTAATATTGCATCATCATATACCAGGGCTGTAATATTACCTTCATGCAAAGCTTGGATAGCTGCATTCAGATCGGGATAAGACTGATAGATAATGGATTTTTCATTTAAGTAGTTTTCGGTGCTTGACCCTTTAACTGTCCCGGCGGAGATATTTCTCAGATCATTTACATTCTCTATAGAAGTGTTTATTTGATTTACAGTCAGTGAAGAAGCAATGCTGGCTGTAAAGCCTGAAATTACAATAATGGCTGTAAACATCCAGATAAATCCGAATATTCTTCCCAGCTTTGTGACCGGAGCTTTATCTCCGTAACCAACAGTGGTCATTGTTACCGCCGACCACCAAAATCCATCACCGATTCCTTTCCAGCCTTTGGCAAACATGTTGGGGTTTTTCTTTTTTTCGGCCAACCAAATTATCACACCAAAAATGAAAATCAGCAATAGCAACCCTAATAAAGCTTTGAAAAAGTCAGGGGAGAAAAAGTTTTTTAAAAATGCCGGAATAAAGTTTTTCGAATTCTTTTGAGTTGCAACTGTAAGGTTGGAAATATAAAAAGGCTGGGTGAAGTTGAATTGTTCAATGCGATCTGATGTAACTGTAAGTGGATTAATACTTAAGTCAATTTTCGAATGTGATAAAGCTGTAGTCAGCTCAGCCAACTTATATTCTTTGAACTTGTAGTTTAGCTGAAGTTCTTCTGATATTTTTTTCCATAAATCTACAGATGCTCCTGTCCATTGTTGATTTTCCTTCATCAAAAAAGGAGGTGCAGGCTTTACGCCAATTAACAGCGTATCAGTAGAATGGGCTTTGTTTTGATCTTGCCCTGATGCATATATAACGAAAAATAATAATGCAAAAATCAGGAGTAGAGTTTTTTTCATATGTCTAAATTTTTCAAAATATTGATAATGTCATTATTATGTTTTATTGCTTTTATCTCTTACTGTCATTTGCTTCGCGTCATTTATCCGTCTTCGACGGATGTCATTTGTAGTTTACCTTGTGAAACCTTTTTCTGTTTCACCAAGGTCATTTGCGCTTCGCGCGTCATTTTGCTTTACTATATTCTAAGTCATTAACTTCAGGGCTTTCTGAGACGGTTATATTTGACAGCAGCCGGATACAGAAGTATAGAAAATGACCATTAATGACCATCAATGACAACAAATGACTACTAATGACTACTAATGACAATAAATGTCATTGTTTTCTTTGCATTATCCAACTCGTCTAACCCTTTAATCATTCTCCTATGTGTCGAAAATATTTTCGCCATGGAGGTTTCATTTGTTTAAAATTTTGTTCATATGTTTAAATTTTGTTCCGTTTTTCGTGTTCGTTGTTTGTCCGCTAATTTCTCTAATTACACACCAATTAACGCGGATTTAGTGTATTCTTATTCGCAAATGTAATTTATAATTCGTAATTCGTAATTCAAGATACCCATCACCGCAATCTCGCATCATCGCCAACTCACCACTCACTACTCACTACTCATTCTCTTAGTCGCTTCGTTCTCTTCGTTCGCTAATCCCGATAGCTATCGGGACGCTCAGTTTGTATCATCTTTTTTAAGATACAGCTGAATAAAAGGTGATTTATATTTATACCTGATAATCAACTGCAGCTACATCTTCATTGACTTCTTTTATAAAATCCACAACTTTTTGATGTTCCGGGTGGACGCGATATCGTTCCAGTGCATCTTCATTATCAAAATCTGAAACCAATACCAGGTCGTAAGCGGAGGGTTTTTCGTTAATATTCAATCCAACTTCTATCGACTTTGCTTCCGGAATTGATTTTTCCAAAGCTTCAATAGCTTCCTTAAGCTTTTGAGCGTTCTTTTGTTTTTGCGGTGTGTCCTTTAAGCGAAACATTACAATGTGACGTATCATATGATTTGAATTTTATTTTTGACTAAATTAATTTGTTTTAATACAACTACCAAAGTGATAAAGATTATTCTTTTTGTAATATATCTTGCAAAGCAGGTCCAATCTCCGGGAAGTCAAATTGAAATCCTAGGTTGCGAAGTTTTTCGGGGATGGTTTTAGTGCCTTTAAGTAACATTTCTTCTGCCATATTTCCCATAGCAGTTTTCAAAATAAAGCCGGGGACTTTTGTCCATGTGGGTTTATTTAAAATCTGTCCGGCTGTTTTGATAAGTGTCTTCATTTTTATGGGTTCCGGAGCTGATAAGTTGTAGGGGCCATCAGCAGACAGGGTTTCCAGTAAAAACTTTACAGCCTGAATATGGTCATGGATATGGATCCAGGACATCCATTGTTGACCACTACCAATGTATCCGCCTGCGTAAAAATGAAAAGGTTTCAGCAATTCAGGTAATGCTCCGCCATCTTTTGAAAGCACTATTCCTGTTCGTATTATAGGCATGCGGACGCCGGAAGCTTTAATTTTTTGAGCCGCTTCCTCCCATTTTTCTGTTGTATAGGCCAAAAAACCACTCCCAGGGTTGTCTTGTTCAGTAAATGTTTTTTCCGGATCCTGGCCATAATAGCCGTTAGCAGAAGCCTGAATCACGACTTGTGGCTTATCTGTTGCGTTTTTAATTCCTTCGGAAACAGCGGTTACGCTGTTCAGACGGCTGTTAATGATTTTTTCTTGCTGTGATTTGGTCCATCGTTTTCCTGCTATGGGCTCGCCTGCCAGATTGATAATAGCGTAATCTCCACTAAGATATTCCTGCCAGCCATTGCTGGTTTTAGCATCCCACCAGATTAATTTTACATTCCCTGGAAATAAATGACGTGCTTTATCCGGGTTTCGCGTGAGCCCGAAAACCTGATGTGTTTTTGCTAATTCGTTTGCGAGATTACGCCCTATTAAACCTGTAATGCCGGTTATTATGACATTCATATGTTTAAATTTTTCAAAATATTGATAACGTTATTGTTATGTTTTCTTGCTTTTATTTCTTACTGTCATTTGCTTCGCGTCATTTATCCGTCTTCGACGGATGTCATTTGTAGTCATTTGCGCTTCGCGCGTCATTTAGCTTTACTGTACTCTAAGTCATTTACTTAAGGGCTTTCTGAGACGGTTATATTT
>JAIPBW010000112.1 GCA_021738505.1 Bacteroidales bacterium
CTCGTATTTAAAACAGTCATCCCGATGTTCCAATCGGGACTCCTTGGTTTTAAATACTTCGCAAGCCCCCGATAAATGCGGGGCAGGCTTTGAACTCGAACATTATGAACTAAACACTTACTTTATAGACAGACACTAATTAAACGAAACAATGCTAAACTTATGTTATTCTTTTCTCAATGTTTATTCTTACGTTCAAATTAAAAAACTTACATTCAAAAGCTTGTATAATTTCGTTTTTTCCTTTTTTTCCGTAAAATCATTCATAATTCAGGCAAATATACAAAGAAATTGTGCTGTATATATTTTGATTTATTTTACATTTGCGCCCTGATGCTAAACAAAGGGAAAAAAATATTGATCCCCACCATAAAAAAGTGGGGAGCTAAAAAGGCACAAAAGCATTTTACCAAACCTCCTGTTATTATTGGAGGTTGTGGACGATCAGGTACAACATTGCTACTATCTATGTTATCTGCACATCCGTCCATATTTGCTTTTCCGGATGAATTAAGCATTTTCAATCATTGGAAAAAGACAAGCGATGGCCAATGGACGCCACAACGGCTGGATCGCATGTACCGGTATTTATTGATACACAGGATACCAAAGGACATTACCAGATGGTGTGAGAAAACACCTTATAATATACGCTATTTAAATACTATCTTAAATTATTTTAATCAGAATGTGAAGATCATACATATTATCCGTGACGGAAGAGATGTTTGTATGTCAAAGCATCCTGATAAACCCGGTGAATACTGGGTAGACCCTGACCGGTGGATCAACGATGTAAGAAAAGGGTTGGAATATAAAGATCATCCTCAGGTATATACTGTCTTCTATGAAGACCTGATCGCGAATTATCACAAGCACATGAGAAAAATAATGAGTTTTCTTGATGAACCTTTTTCTAAAGAAATTCAACAATGGTATATTTATACTCAGGTCAAAGAAAACAATGCCTGGTATGGTTCCGTTGAAAACTTACACAACCACTCTGTTGGAAAATGGAGAAACAAAGAAAACATCCAACGCTTACGCGAGCTTATGGCCTATCCGGGATTTGAAGAACTCTTAAGAGAATTGAATTATCCAATGCAATAAAAAATTAATGTAGATGCAGGTTTATAAATTTTTATTTCATCAATATAGTAAGCTGATGCACTTTTATTTTCATCAGCTTAAAGCATCTACCTACGAAAAAAAGTTTCAAAATGAACTGGATGCTCCACAAAGCTTTGTGCTATTTTTAGGATATCCACGTAGCGGGCATACATTATTAGGATCAATGCTTAACGCGCATCCGGATGTTATGATAGCCCATGAATACCATGCGTTACAAAAACAAAGACAACACAAAACAGCTGCTTCGCTGTATTCTCATCTTTTAGCTCAAAACAAATGGTTTTCCTCAAGAGGTTATCGTTGGACAGGATACTCCTACGCTATTCCAACAGGCTGGCAAAATGGAACCCGGGAGCTAAAAGTCATTGGCGATAAGCGCGGCGGAGCTTCAAGCAGGATTTTACATAAAGAACCGGAACGATTAGATTATTTACAACAACTGGTAGAAATCCCTTTAAAGCTGATCATCGTGCATCGTAATCCATTTGATAACATTGCAACACGAGCGCGCGGCGGAAACTATTATAGAAGAAAACCTTCGACGGAACGTATCAATAAGGAAATAATCCGGCATTTTCGTGATGTTGAAACTATTGACAAAATCAAAAAACAGCAGAAATACGATTATATTGAATTAACACATGAAGATTTTATTCAAAATCCGGGAATTAACATTTCAAAAATCTGTGATTTTCTTGAGATCACTGCTGACCATGACTATATAAGTATCTGTGAACAAGCTACCCATTCTTCCGGTAGTAAAAGCCGGAATAAAGTTTCCTGGACAAAATCTCAGATTCAACAAATAAACCAACAAATTTCCCGTTACGATTTTCTGAAAGATTATACCTTTGAAGAATAATTTAAGTATGTAAGTATCATTTGTAGTCATAGCAGTGATTATAAATGGATGGTTCAATAAAAAAACAAAAGATCAAATAAGTCACCCTGTGACTTTCTGAAAATAAAACAGATGAAAGCCTTTAAAAAAATTCTCTCCTATTTAAAACCTTATCTGAGCGAAGCATCATGGAGCGTATTTTTCACTCTTCTGGGAACGTTATTTTCATTGTTTTCTTTCACCATGATAATACCTTTTCTGGGCATCTTATTCGACAAACAAAACATTGTAAGAGAGCCTGTTGAGTTTGCATTAACAGCAGATGCTATAGAACATAACTTCACATACATGGTCAGTCAGCTGATTCTTGAGGAAGGCCCCTCGAAAGCTTTACTATATATTAGTATACTTGTGATTGCATTTATGTTTTTTAAGGCTTTGTTTACCTATCTTAGTAAATATGTAATTGCCCCACTTCGTAATGGTATTATCCGTGACGTTCGCAATCAACTATTCAACAAAACGATGCAGCTCTCCCTCTCCTATTACTCTGAAGAACGTAAAGGGGACTTGATGTCCAGGATGACCGCAGATGTGCAGGAGTTAGAAGCAACGATTATACGATCCCTTGACAAAGCAATAAAATCCCCGATAACGATTATCGTTTATCTGGTTTCATTATTTATCATGAGCACACAGCTCACAATTTTTGTTCTTATTTTGATCCCTCTGACAGGAAGTATAATCGGATGGATCGGCAAAGCATTGAAGAAAAAATCTGCACAAGGGCAAAGCCAACTCGGCTTGTTGTTGTCGTATATTGAAGAATCCCTGTATGGTCTTCGAATAGTAAAAGCCTTTAATTCAGAGGAACGTGTAAAGAAACGCTTTTTTGAAGGCAATGAAAAATATACTGACCTAATGAATAAAATATGGCGCCGAAAAGACCTCGCCAACCCGCTTACTGAATTTTTATCATCTATTATTATTGTATCTATTATGTGGTTTGGTGGCAACCTTATTCTTACAGGCAATGACATGCTTAGCCCACAGGCTTTTATAGCATATATTGCTATCTTTAGTCAAATCATTCCACCGGCAAAAAATCTTTCATCCATTTACTACAACATCCAAAAAGGGATGGCCTCATTTGACCGTATAGAATCGGTATTAGATGCAAAAGTTACGATCCAGGATAGTCCGGACGCCAAACCGCTTAGCAGCTTCAATAAAGACATAAGGTTTGAGAATGTCTGGTTCAAATATCAGGATGAATATGTACTGAAGGATATCAACATAAAAATAGAAAAAGGGCAAACGATAGCACTAGTCGGACAATCGGGAGCCGGGAAGTCCACGCTGGCCGATATGCTTCCGCGCTTTTATGACAGCATAAAAGGAGATATCAAAATTGACGATCATTCAATTAAAGATTTAAAAGTGAAGGATGTTCGTCAGTTTATGGGGATTGTCTCGCAAGAGTCTATCTTATTCAATGACACAATATTCAATAACATAGCCTTTGGTGTAAACTCAGCCACTCAGGAGGAGGTTGAAAATGCAGCCCGTATCGCCAATGCCCATATATTTATCAAACCCATGGAGTATGGTTATCAGACAAATATCGGAGACCGCGGGACTAAACTCAGTGGCGGGCAGCGGCAACGGATCAGCATTGCACGGGCAATTTTGAAAAATCCGCCTATCCTGATTCTTGATGAAGCTACCTCTTCTTTGGATACGGAATCGGAAAAACTTGTTCAGGATGCTCTGAATAACCTTATGAAAAACCGCACGTCCATTATAATAGCTCACCGTTTATCCACCATCCGTAATGCAGATATGATCTATGTCTTGCAGGATGGCGAAGTTATAGAGCAGGGAAAGCATGATGATTTACTTGAAAAAGATGGTGTATTCCGGTCACTTTATAATCAACAGTTTGCCACCTAAAAAACAAAGCATTGAAAGTACTGATTGTCAACAGAAAATCAATTATCCCCGTATTCAAATACGGAGGAACACAACGCGATATTTATGCCCAGGGTAAAGAACTAGCCGCTATGGGACATCAGGTTTCCTATTTGGTCAAAAAAGGTTCGCGTTGCCCGTTTGGCGACATTATTGAATATAATCCGGGGCAAAGCCTTCAGGATCAAATTCCGGAAGATGTGGATATTTTACATTTCCATGATCGCCCGGATGAGCCTGTGGACAAACCTTATATGGTGACTGTCCATGGGAATGGAAAACCACAGGAGGAATTTGATATAAACGCTGTTTTTGTATCTCAGAATCATGCAAAACGCCATAATTCCAAACGATACGTCTATAACGGACTTGATTTTGACTTGTTGGGAAAACCCAATCTAAGCCATCCCCGCAAGCATCTGTTGTTTCTGGCCAAAGCCTCACGAAAAATTAAAAATCTGAAAGGGTCAGTAGAAATTACAAAACAAGCAGGGAAAAAATTAGCCGTCGTAGGAGGTAAAAAGCTTAATTTCAACCCCAAAATACGCTATTACGGGATGTTGGGCGGAGATAAGAAAAATCAGGTTATTCAAAACTCAGAAGCACTTTTATTTCCGGTATTATGGCATGAACCGCTCGGTCTGGCAATTCTGGAGAGTTTATATTTCGGTTTGCCGGTATTTGGAACCACTTACGGCTCTTTACCGGAATTAATTTCAGAAGAGCGCGGGTTCCTTTCCAACAGCAAATCTGAATTGGCCCGGGCTATCAGGGAAAACGAAAACTACAAGCCGGAGAAGTGTCATCAGTTTATAGTAGATAATTTTTCAGCCCGAAAAATGACTGACGATTATTTAAAATGTTATGAAGAAATCCTCAATGGTCATAATTTAAATCCCGACAAGCCCAAAAGCATTATTACGGAAAAGGAAGAACCTTTTTCCATGTCGGAATAATTCGTCTCTGTCCATAAAGTCCCATTTACTGCGTTACGCTTGCCCGAAAATTGCTCATTTACCTGAGTAAACTGCGCATTTTCGGGCTGCGCAAGCCCCCGATAAATGCGGGGCAGGCTTTGTAAATGGAACCTTCTGAACAGAGACATGATCACTAAG
>JAIPBW010000113.1 GCA_021738505.1 Bacteroidales bacterium
TATGCAAAAGAGACGTTAATAATGTTCCGCTAACACCAAAAACCTTATGGACAATCATTTCCGGGAAAAGCAATGCCACACCGGTAACAATGACCAATGGTATAAGAACATACATCGCTCCTACGTAGGCTACCTTTTGCAAAGGATTAAATTTTCTTTCTTCATTTACTGGGAAAGGAGCACTTTGTCCTTTGAAAATCCCGATAGTATAATAATAAAACTGTTTTTTTATCCGGTCTAACAAACCTTTACGCTTGACCTTGTAATATTTGCCGTTCATGGTCAAAGCATTGCCTGCTAAAAATATGATATAATCAATAATAAGCAGTATTCCGGCTATGTTGTGCCAGTAAACCGCCTGGTTAAAGGGAATGAATTGATAATCCTGACTAGAGTACTGCATAGAAAGTCCCGTGACAATGAGTACAATAAAAAAAATAGCATTACTCCAATGCCATAATCGAATCCATTTCGGATATAAATATAGTTTTTCTTCCATAATCGATCTTCTTTTATAATACGTGAAATTTTATGATTTAGTTAATCTCCCCTGTTTCATTATTTCAGTTAAGCTATCCCCTGATCCAGCAGGCAGGTTAAAAAACTACCTGAAAGACTCGTTTTCAAATTTTGTTCAAATTAAAAACAAAATAGAACACAAGAATAACTCTTTATGCAAGAAACAAATTTAGCCATTCTTTCCCTTTTTTTACGATATATGAATTTTAAATTCATTCTTAATTATTGATATAAGAATATCATTGAATATATTATTGAAACTATCAAAAACAAGCCCAGGGCTAAAGCGATAAAACCAAAAATCCTGGCCGCTTTAACAAATTGCTTCGATGGAGCTTCTTCCAGATTTTCCTCTAGCTTTCCTTCTCTAACCAACTGCTCATACTCTCTGGGGCGATCTTTTTTCAATTCTTCCACGGAAACGCGTCCGGTGAAAATCACCGTATCCATAGGAAATTTATCGGGACGAAAATGCGTGTTGAAAAAATGCACGGTAAATATAAATCCGGTGGCCAGCAAAGCTTCATCACTGTGGATAATGGTAGCTATATTTATTAGTTTACCGGGCACTCCCAGCCCTGTAAAAAATTCAGGGAACCAAAGCAACAACCCGGTCGCTCCTATTATTGCTACGCCCCAAAAGACAGCTAAGTAATCAAACTTTTCCCAATAAGTCCATTTTCCATATGCCGGCCGCGGGCCAAGACCCAGGAACCACTTGGTTGTCTGTACAAATTCAGACCAATCCCTTCGGTTTGGCATTAAAGAGTTTTCGCCTCTTAACAAATCCCTAAACTTAATTCCCCTGCTTTTCTTTTTTTTCAGCAGGGAATAAATATGGAGACCGAAATAGGTAAACGTTATAATGGCGGCAAAACGATGAATCAGGCCGGTCACCGGATATCCGCCCATTAGCTCAAACAATACCTGAAATATACCCATTCCGGCAAATTTGATCATCATCCCGGTAAGTGCTAAAAGAAGAAAACTTATGATTACCAAAAGATGCAGAAAACTTGAAAAAGTATCAAATCTTCTGTAATGAGTTTTCCCGGAATTATTATTTGTCGTCATTGTTTTGATTATTTCCGTTTATTGGTCGTTTACGTTCTTTTTTCTCTTTTCTTTTCTCAATCAACCCCCGAGAAAGCCACAAGAGAGTGTGTGTGCCGAAAAATATAAAGACAGATACCAGTAAAATCGTCATAATGAGATACGTATAATATAAGTACTTGTACTTTTCCTTATTATGATGCGTGGCATGGGTTAAATACCCGGCAAATTTTCGGTTGGAATTGGGATGACAATCCCTGCATGTCTCAATAATGTTCTCTCTGCTTAATGTGGATTTTGGGTTTTCGGGGGGAAGAATATTATGAGCACCATGGCAATCATGGCATTTTGCCGTACCTGCCGAACCCAGTTTTGATACTTTTCCATGAAACGTTTCGAAATACCTGTCAGTTAATTCATTGTGGCACTTTCCGCACTGGAACAGGGTTTTCTGCCTGAAATCCGTATGGTCCACACGTTCGATCGAATGAGAAAGGTGGCAATCATTGCACCTCGGCAAGTCCTTTTCTGTATCCGATGTCTTCGAACTATGAATACTTGCCTGAAATTTTTCATAAACACCTAAGTGGCAATTTGAACAGGTTTTATTGATGTTGTTTTCATGTACGGAAGACATGGGATCGTCGGCCGGAAGCTCCATGTGTTTGGTGTGACAATCGACACAGGTCGCGGTAACCAATAAGCCACTCTTTAGGAGTCCTTTTCCGTGAATACTACTTCTATAATCTTTTACTATATTTTTTTTCTCTCCGGATAAAATTTTAGCTGCTGTCTCTCCTTTTTTATGGCACTCCCCGCACAATTTCGGTATATTCATAGGAAAAATAGGAGAATCGGTGTTATCACCGGACAATATCTTGTGCCTGCCGTGGCAGTCAGTACAACCGGGGGCCATCTCTTTACCCCGTGCAACCAACTGTCCGTGCTTGCTCATTTCATAATTCTCCACTTCCTCAGAATGACAAATTGAACAGTCTACTTTACCGCTATTTTCACACACCGGGCTTTTAGCGTTACTTACGTCTGTATGACATTTGATGCAGGCTTGTTCGCTGTGAGCCGAATTCTCAAGATGGGAGTCATCCACAGTAAGGTTTATTCTTTCTCCATTTTCTATCTTATAAATATCTTCGCGTTTATGGCAATACATGCATGATTCATCGGGAAAGTTTTCATTATAAAACACATTCCTTACTTCATGGGGCTTGTGGCATTCAACACACACGGGAATGGCATCGGGCTGCTTTTCCCAGAGTTCGCCACGGATTATCTTTTTATGAACACTTTCAATCTGGGCATGGCATCTCATACAGGTATTTGGGATATTATTTTTATTTATGGAGGACTCAGGGTTCTCAGAGTGTAAAATTTCGTGTGAATTATGACAACTATTACAAACCGCGGTCACGGTCAGCCCTCGTTCAAATAATCCATGACCATGAATGGATTGTGAATAATCTTCAAGAACATGCTTCTTACGAACCTCTTGCAATTCCGAAACTTTAGTTCCCTCTTTATGACATTCACCGCATAAAGATGGGATGTTCATGATATAGGTTTTAGCCTTTTCGTTATCGGAGGGCAGGATACCATGGCTCCCGTGACAACTTACACAACTAGGCGCGAGGTGTTTCTCTTGTTCTAATGCTGTGCCATGCAGACTTTTCTCATATTTTTCGACAGCCATATTATGGCAATCAGAACACATCTTATTTTTCGCCTTCTTGTTTTCCTTTACCGGTTGGATTTGGTGTGCGGAATTATTATGGCACTCAATACAAGAAGCACCCGATTGATCATCCTTAGATTTATGGTGGATACTTTTTTGATACTCCTGTATATCAGGCCTCTGATGGCACTTTGAACAAACTTGCTCAATATTTTCTTTGATTTCAGATGCAGCGGAAATAGAATGTTTACTGTGACATTGATGACAATCAGCATTTCCACCGTGGACACTCGACTTAAAATCATCGGTAGCATGGCAGATAGAACAATCTACTTGGTATATCTTTTCACCTTTTTTATGGGGGAAAGATTGGGGATCAAAACCCTGGTGGCAGTCAACGCATCCTAATATGCCATGTTTTGATAAAGTGAATTGGTCTTCATTAACATAAAGGGATATCTCTTTTCCATTACGCTTTTTTGTCAACTCCGGATTGCTATGACAAGCCATGCACTTATCATTTTGAGCGGATAACATATTATGATTTACAAAAACAAAAAGTATTAACAGAAAGATTATCAGTTTTTTACCCATATCTCCATAAAATTCTAAGATAAATACTGCTTATATCGGGTACTCTCTTTTTAAAACCCGAAACCTGATTATTTTATGGTGAAAAGTTTTCCAGCGGTGAATACTACCGTCAGTATAAATCCCTTATCAAACTCGCATCTTTGTAAATCCGGGCATATCAAACAAGGATAATCTAATCTACTTTTTCACATAAAAGTACCGGAGCAATGAATGGACCAGAATCCCGCCCAGAGCAATAAAAAACAAAACGATGCTTATTACATTCAAATATTCATTTCGTGAAGCGCCAATCACATAACTTTCATTAAGAATCACTCCGTTATAGAATCCATTCTCCTGACGATTCTCCTTGACTTTATATTTATAGAGTGTGCTCAACAAAAGCGTATTTTCCGAATGACATTCAACGCACTTCTGTACAGCTTCTTCCTTGGGCTGCACTTTGTGAGCTACCAGGACATCCTTGTCCACTTCCGTATGACATTCGATACACCGCACATTGTTGAAATGCAAGTTTTGATTCGGTAACCACTCGTGATGCTTGAACACATTCTCTTTTTCACCGGAGAGCATTTCAAATTTTTCAACATCAGAGTGGCAATCCAGACACATACTATTGTTATAAGAAACTATATCCTTAATATTATCTGACTCTCGGGCTGTAATCGCATAAGTGTGGGGATCATGGCATGACCAGCATGAAAATTCATCCTCCAGTTTTTTGTGATGGACGCTTTCTTTGTATGATTCTTCTATCTGGCTAAATTGATATTTTTTATCAGATTCTGAAAACCCATGGCAATCCGTACAACTATAAACCTGTTCAAAACGAGCCTCAGCAGGATGAGGGTATTCTTTGAAACCCGATGAGTGACAATCGACACATGCAAAAGAAAAATGATTGGCTTGGTAGTACTCCTCTTCTGAAACGATATAATCCTCGCACATTTGGGCCTTCACATCTCTCCCAAGCTGTTCATTGAAATAAGTATATTCATCCTGGCCATGACATTCCAGGCATTCGTTATTCCTGGGTTTCACCTCCTCAATAATTTCCTGGCGCTCTTCTTCCTGCGCTTGCAACCCTCCTGGTAAAAAAACAACAAGGATAAAAATTGACAGCAAAAAGTTCTTCATTCTCCTCAATCCCTTTTATAAAATGACAGCTTATATAAAGAGGACGGTTTTTT
>JAIPBW010000051.1 GCA_021738505.1 Bacteroidales bacterium
ACTTTGCTCCGGTTTAAGTGGCACAACTTGCTCCGGTCTGAGTGGCACACTTTACTCCGGTATAAGTGGCACAACTTCGACCGGTATAGCTGGCACAATTACTCCGGTTTAGGTGGCACAGCTTGCTCCGTTTTATCCATTATCTATAACCTCATTTAAGGCAGACGTGATAACGTTTTCTAGCATAGAATAATAGACATTCATCAATCCCATTTCAATTAATTGACTTTTGCTTTGAGGTGCTTTTAAATATGTCATAATATAAGTTAAATATTCTTCCCAAATTTCCGGAATGCAGCTACGAATTCGTAGTAGGCCCAGGCCATTAGAACGCGGGAAAGGAAAGAGATGTCCACTAAACATCAAAAAGGCCGACTATTTCTTCAGCTTCAGCCCCTAAGCCCAACTCTCTGGCGAGTGCAACAAACTTACCAAAATCAGGTATTGAATTACGTGTAAAAGTATTCGGAATTATTTCCTTATTATTGGATTGCCCTATTAAAGGTATTAAATGCCATGCTGTTTCGTTATGTCTGAAAATCTGGATCAATTTACATGCAATTACTCTGTTACGATTTCTGTCATTTGGTTCAATTTCCTCCTGAAAATTTACTTGTGATATAATTGGATCATACAAATATAAAATATCAGAATTAAAACTTCCTTTATAATGGTCTTTGGTCTCGCGAATTGCAAGTGTTTTATAATTATTAAATTCTCTAGCATAACTTTTCCAATTTGGGTACGGAGGATTCCCTTTCCATTTTTGTCCAAGATATTCTAAGAAGTAAAGAGAAGACATTTCGCAAATACTTTCTATAAACCAGTTTGTTATTCTGGGATCAATATAGATGTGCATTAATTCATGTGCAAACTGAAATACAAATTTTCTATAATTTGAACCAGATGGTGTTAAATATATTCTATAATGCCCATGCGAAGTATCAGAGTTTGTTTGAGGTTTTCTCCCACTATACACTCTAACCTCCTTCTGTCCCAAAGGAGGACCTGCTGGTATGAGATTCCTAAACTTATTTGAAACCTCGGACAAGACAACATGAATAAAAGGATTGTCATTATTCACATTATCCAGTTCAATTCGCAAGCTTTCATCTATAGGCATATTACTTTTTCTTAGCTCAAAAACGAATTTTTATGTTGGATTCAATCTTCGATTTCTGTTCTCCCGTTATCATAGGTTTTCCGCTATTCTTTTACGACTGGCAAAGGTAATAAATTGGGGGTGGTTAGCGGTAGAAAAAACCAAACATACTTAAAGAGAACTTTGCACTTCTACTATTATCTAAGTCATATCCTCTTCTCATAGGAATATCTATGGCACCTGTCTTTTGTATATACCTCTCCATATTTCTCATAGTGAATACATTCGAAAAATTTATAGGCGACATTAATTCTGCTTCAAAGTCCTTTATTTTTAAATACTTAAGATTTGGTGCGAATAATACTAAAAGCATAACCAAAATAAATGAGAGTGTCGGAAGTTGTACCAATCCTAAATCATAATTGAAGATAGGAATTTTATCAAAAATAAGATGCATAAAACCCACAAATGTAGTGGCAATAATTCCAAAAAAGATTGCTCTTTTCGGCCATTTATAAACAGGAGCTGCAAACCACCATCTCCACCACGGTGGCTTGATCTTGTATTCCCATATATAGCCCAAAAGATGAGTGGCATTTCTCTTTACAGATTTATCACTATTTGACTTTAAGCACTCCAATAGATTTTCTTTTGCTGATATATAGTCTTGCGTTTTGTAATAGAAAAACCCAAGCATATACAAAACATAACTTTTCAGTGCCTTTTGATCCTTTTTATTATTTCCTAAATCACAAGTATTATCTATAAGCTCCTCAACTCGTTCCAAATTCCTTAGTATACAATTTATCTCCTCATCGTAACTCTTTTTATCCTTTTTTGAATATTCAATTGTTAAATAGCTCGCATATGATTTCCACATCTGTAAAGCAAGATTAGATTTATCATATTTAATTGCCTCAACAAAATGGCTATAAGCCAATCTATAATTATGATTTTCAATAGCAACCTTACCCTTCAATTCCAATAAACCTGAGTTTCTATTAATCCCGCTAACTTCTCCAATAACAGATATTAAGGATGGAATGTCTCCGAGTTCATAAAGAAATTTACCATAGTCAATTTTAATATCATCATTGGTTTCATCTGCTCTCAAAGCATGCAAATAATAATCATTTGCAAATGAGAATTGACCTTTTCTTTGGTGTATGAATGCCTTTGCCTCAAATGCCTTAGCGCAACGATTATCCTTAACAAGAACGCCGTTAATCGATTTTAAAGCAGAGTTATAGTATTTTTTTGCTTTCTTCTTTAAAGCTTTCTTTCTTGATGCTTCACCATAAAGAAAAATATCCAAATACCCTTTCATTATACATATAGTTGCATTAGACTTAATTGATTTAGGGGCCTCATCTATAAATTCAGTTGCTTTCTTAAAATCACTCTCCAACGCATAAATCATTGATCTTTGAATATAAGCTTGAATATAGTTTGGATCATTTGCTAATATTTCATCAAGATATTTTGTTGCTCTTTTGTAATTTTCCCAATCAACTAATATTTTAGCTTTTAAGTATTTAGCATATAAATTATCGCGGTCAATAGTTCCTGCTTTTTTCAAGTAACTATAAGCAATTTCAAGATTTCCAACATCGTAGTATAATTGAGCGATTTCTAATAAAATATCAACATCATCCTGCAAGCTATTATTTGCTTTTTTAAAGTGTTCAATTGCCTTGTACTCTATATTTATTTCTTTATAGGCGCGTGCTAAATTATAATTCGCCGGCAAATTATCTTCATCATCACGCAACACTTCTTTAAAGCAATTAATCCCTTCATTTATTTTACCAATTTCAGATAAAGCGATACCCAAATGAATTTTGAGATTATTTCGATTTACTCCTGCATCATCAACTTTTCCGAAAAACTCAATTGTCTTTTCTGGCTCCCCCAAAAAACTATAAGTCAAACCTTTGTTATATAGCAAATCGCTGTTTTCCGGGTCACGTTCCAAAGCCTCTGTAAAAACCTCTAATGCATCATCATATTTTTCCAAGTTACCAAAAGCACTACCAAGATAAGTTGAAACGACACTTTCTCTTAGTCCTTTTTCAATTGCAGTTTTAAAATAAGAAATAGCATTTTCAAAATCTTCCTTGCTGTAATAATAAACACCTTTATCAAAGAGTGCTCTTAAAGCGCCCTTTTCTTTAGCCAAATTTAATAGCTTCTCAGCATTAGGATCGTCAAGATCCATTAGAATAGTCCCTTTTAAACTAATAACCTCGTAATCTTCAGGTCGTCTTTCAAGATATTTATCCACCAACTCTAAACTCGCTTGTAACTCGTTATTGTTCAAAAGCACCATGGCCTTATTAAGAAGTGCTGATTCGTTATTTTCATCCTTGCTCAAAATCTCATCAAGAATTTCTATAGCACTCTTTTGATCATTCAAATAACGATGCAGCAATATGCTTTTATTCAAAGCAGCTTTAGTATTGTCTTTGTTTATTTCAAGACAGATATTATATTGTTCTAATGATTTAACATATTCTCCCAGATCAGCTAAAGTTATAGCCAGGTTATACCTTACCTCCTCATATTCTGGATCAATGTTTAAAGCTCTTTCAAATGATTCCTTTGAACTACGACTTCTTTTTAACATATATTCAGCAGAACCTTTTAATCCCCATACATTTGCGATTCCCTTATTCTCTTTAATTATTCTATCACAGGTTTCAATTGCTAAATGATATTTCTCATTATCAAAATAGCTTTTCGCAATCTCAAAGTCTCTCTTTTTCATGATTTTACATTTTTTCTTTTAATAACTATTTCTCTCCCCTCTCCCAAACCTTCCCAGCCAAACCAACACATCCATCAGAGCGTTAAAAAGCGTTTGAAAGGTATAGTTGCTGAAATGGGATTGTATTTCATGGGAGGCCGGATTAGTGGTGGCTATAATGAACTGGACCTGCAGGGAGGTAACCTCATCCAACACACGGCTTCGTTGCTGTGGTTGCCTGTCAACAATAACCTGTTTCCCACTCAGATACTTTGAGCAATTTTTTAAGGCCACCTTCTGGTTATTATCAAAGCTCAGAATGGAATACGGCAGAACAGCATCATCCAGGTCAGAAATCGTTCGAAACACTTGCTCAAGCAACGTCCGGCAGGGATTATACAGCATGCTCTCTGCATCATCAAAATCTTCAGTATTCATCACTTTTATGATGTTCAGCAGAGTGACTTTGTATTTCCGGTCGATGAGATTACCCCCGAATACGCCAAAGGCTTCCGGATAGCGTTTTATAATGGCTGTATCTACTCCACGATCAATCTCATGTTTCAAAAATTCGATTACTTTTTCAGGATCATTTCCTTGTTTTGTAAAAGCTCGTTGTTTTTGAATTTCATTATCCAGAAAATCAAGTTTATCCAGATAGGCAGAGTAAATGGCATAGGGGATGTTATGATCACGCACATAATCCCGGGCAGCCATAATGTGGGAATCACTGGCACTCTGTCCGCCCGAGCTCTTACCTCTTACATCCAGCACTACCGCATCCACTTCGCTTTGATGAGCATCTATAAACTCCCGGCTTTTATCCCAGCTTTCAAACGCTTTTATTTCCACCTTACAGGCGGCCGCCGCCTCAAGGAAAAGAGCCTGTATACTTTTCTCATCATCATCAACTACAATCAAAGGTAAATATTCACTCATATCATTGGGTTTTGGGTATGACTATCTGCAGATTAAAAGCGAATATCCTGTTATTCACAAAATCGGTTTCCGGGCTTAAAATATGTAAACTACCACCATGGATCTCCACTATTTTATTGATCAAAAACCCACCCAGCCCCTGCCCGGGGGAATCAGCAGATTTCTTTCTGAAGCCGGTAAAATCTTCATCTGAAAATCCGGTTGGCAGGCCATTGCCGGTATTCATGAAATTAATCAGGATATTATTCTCATGTTCTGTTATTCTCGTTTCCAACAGGATGTCATCTTCTACATTGTTATGATCTGCTACATTTCTTACAATATTTTGAAGCATCAAAACAAACTTTTCCCTGTCCACTTCAGCCATTACTTTATCATCTGCCTCAGTTTTAACAGCAATGTCAATTTGTTGCGCTTCTGCTGTATTTCTCAATGCCTCCTTTAAGCAGGATATTAGTTCCACCTTTCCAGGCTGGAACGCCACCTCGCCTTTATAGAAAATATCCTCAAGCTTTTCATGCACAGAGTAAACATCTTCCAGGTCTCTTTTTAGATTTTGGATTTTCTGCGAAATGGTGGTATCTACTCCCTCTGCATAAACCGCATCTTCCGGAATATCATACTGATGGAGTAACGCAGGCAATTTATTAAGAAATGTCCTCAAAGGCAATAACTTATTACCCGTCTCATGCTTCACCAGGCTGACAAAGTCTTTTAGCCCCACTCCTTTTCCCTCCTGATCATCAATACCAAATTCAGGCACCAGCCTCTTTTGTTCTTCCAATGCAGGTAGTATTACCCGCACTTTCAATAAATCATCCACTCTTAACTGATTGCTGAACGCTCCTCTACTTAGCTGTTTCATCTGCTCCAGGCAATATTCGGAATTCAATTCTCTGAGCAAATATGGCGGATGCACCCTGTCGGCTCTAATGCCCAATATATTAACATTATCAGATATTTTCGCTTTGGAATCAGTCTCCAACCAGGTGGGTTTAAACATATTTACACGGGACCCAATTAAAAAGGCTTTGCCGCTAATGGTAATGCCATAATCAGAAATATTATTTTTGCTGAATCCTTCAAAGTTTGTAAGCATCATGCCATTCAAGTCCTTCAGTCCAACAAAAGGAATATCTTCATCATTTTCTGCGTTAGCAAGATCATAACTGTTTCCATATAATTGCCCCAGTCGAACATATCCCTGTTCTTCAGAAAAATATTTTTCCTGTTTCACCAGATAGGCATTCAGCGAATACCGATTACCCCTTATCGTATCTTCGGAAGCTATGTTAAATGACGACTGAAACGATCTATTCGTGGAAGCATATTGGTGCCGGGGTTCCTTAAGCAGCATGTCATCATTAAAAGTATCCTTATCCTCACCGGATTTCAACAGATTCATGATCTTATCTGTATCCAGCGCCAGGCTTTTGTCGGGCCTTTTGCTATAAAACTCCTCAGTTGAAGCATCCAGAAAACGAACCTCCGGTTTTTCTTTCCGCTGGAAAAGCAGCAAGGCCGGTTGCACTTCGGTATAAGGCTGTAGTATGCCACGCGGCAGGACAATCACGGTGTGCAATTTACCGCTCTCCAGTATTTCTTTTCTGAATTCCTCTGTATCGGGTTGTGGTATATCCAACATAGCTGCAGGCAGCAGAAACACTCCCCGGGTATCCTCCTTAAACAAAGCCAGCGAAAGAGATATAATGCTTTGCGGGGCTCTTACATAGTGGCCAACCTTTGTTTTTGTATTCACCCCAAAGGGCGGCACCGAAATAATGTAATCATACTTATTTCCTGCTGAAATCTGTTTATCCAGATGTTGTTCAGGCTCATCAAAATCAACATCCGCGAAATAGCCAAGCATAGTAGCATATATTGTACTAAATAGTTTCGCCAGGTGGTTTCTTTCAGAAGCTTTGAACTCCACTTTGGCAGGCGTACTTTCAGCCACGCCCATCAGCAGCTTCAGCCCTCCGGCTGCCGGGTTGTAAATGCTTATTTCTTTTTTCTGAGGAGTAAAGCGGCTAAACAGCTCCACGATACTGTCAGGAGCCGGATAGGTGCGTGTCAGAAACTGATCGGTGTATAATGCTTCAAATAAAAGGGTGATAAAGCGGGAGTGGTACAAAATACGCCTTTCGTAGAGGTTCCTAATGTTATCCATAAACCTTCGGACATGATCCTTATATTTATCAGGCTCCCTAAACAATTTGCCTGGTATTTTAAAATCCGTCCTATTTTTCTTAATTTCTTTAAACAGGTCGAGAAAGTGCAGGAGAAAGTTCTCATGATCCCCCTGGGTTCCTTGTATTGTTCTAAGCTCATTAAAAAACAGTTCTTTAAAGGAAGCAAAGCCGGCTTCAACAGAAACCATTTCATTTTCAGAAACCTGAAAATCTTCCGGTTGGGAGTTCAGGTAATCATTGATCAGGTGCATGGAAAAGCGCTTGTGCAGGGTGTTCTTCACCACGTCCAACGGGGCTACTCCCCGGTGCTGTTTTAGTATTTTAAAAAGCGAATCGTATAAGCTCATAATTTCTTGTTTCCACAAATGTCTGTTTCAACTGTGCACTCTATCTGCACTCTACAAATATTTCTGCTTTGCTCTCTGAATCCTTTCTTTAATTTTATTTCTGAAGCTGTTAGGTTCCAGCACCTCCAGTTGATCACCAAAGGATAGCAACAGGGCCTCCAGCTCGAAGTTTGGGATCACGTCCAGGCTAATAATGCAGCAGTCTGGTTCAGCCTTCACTGTTTTCTGAGAACCATGCAATGGCTTGGTTTTTATGTACGGCCACAGCTCAGCATCTACTTTCAGACGGATATGCTGCACCGGACTATCCTGCGGCACTGTTACGCCCACCACGTCCTCAAAGTATTCATTAAAATCGATCTGTTCATTTGCACGGTATTCACTATTATAATGTTTTAACTCCTGTATCCTGTCAAGCGCCAGATTACTGATATTTTGCTCTGCCTCATTCCAGCCAAGCAAGAACCAGCGGTTGTTATATTCTTTCAGGTACAAGGGATGAATGATCATCTCCTGCTTGCAACTGGCTTTAAACGGCCTGTAAACTATTTTTAAAACCTGCCGGTTGTTAATGGCATCAAACAATTCTCCTATAAACTCCCTGCCCGTGAGGTACGGATTTTTCCAGAAGCCTATTATCGGTTCCTGTCTGTCCATCAAAAAGCTTTGTTCCAGGCGTGTTTTTATTTCCGCTATCCAGTCGAACTGCGGCAGACCGTGAAAACGCTCAAGCGTCATCAATGTTTCCCTCAACTGCTCTGCCTCTTGCTGGTTCAGGGGTTGTTTGTTAATACTGAACCCCATATCAGCATAGCGGTAATAAGTGCGGCGGCCTTCCTTCAATCGTTCTATGGGCGCCTGATACCCGTGGGTATCCTCCATAAACCGGATATCCTCGAATACCTGCCGCCGCTTCACGCCTGCGCTGTTGCTGTTAATATCGCGCAGGGCCTCGTTGCAGGCCGCTATCAGGTCCTCCATAAAGTATTTCCTGCCCGGATTACGCAAGCAACGGTCAAGGGTTTGATATCGGACAATAGCATTTCCTGTTTTCCGCACTTTTTTGCAACACCCACCTAAATAACTGAAATTCAATACTAATTTATTATTTTTGGGTGTTGCAAATTTTTTATTATGTTTGTTAGGAAACTTAAAAACCGTTCTGGAAGCACTTCTGTTCAAGTAATACAGAAAGTCAGAAGTAAGTATAAAGTTGTAAAAACAATAGGTTGCGCCACAACACAGCGCAAAATTGAAAATCTTTATAATTTGGCAAAACAGGAAATCGAAAAACGATCATCACAAGCAAAAATGTTTGACAGTGAGAATGATGAAGCTGTTGATAAAGTATTTGCATCATTGCAAAATGCAAATATCCAAACCGTTGGACCAGAAATTATTTTCGGAAAAATTTATGACCACATTGGATTTGGAGTGATAGATGAAGAAATGTTCCGTCATTTGGTGATTTCCCGAATAGCTTTTCCATTAAGTAAACTTAAAACAATTGAATACCTCTACCGATATCAAGGAAAAAGTCTTGATATCGATTCCGTTTATCGTTTTTTAGATAAATTGAATAATAAACTAAAAAGCAAGGTAGAACAAATTGCTTTTGCTCATACAAAAAGAGTTTTAAATGAAGACATCAGTGTTGTTTTTTACGATATGACTACACTATATTTTGAGGCAAGCGATGAAGACGATCTTCGAAAGACGGGTTTTAGCAAAGACGGAAAACACCAATCGCCCCAGATATTTATTGGTTTACTTGTTGGGCTGGGTGGATATGCTATTGGCTACGATATTTATGAAGGGAACACTTATGAAGGACACACGCTAATTCCTTTCCTTGAAAAAATGAGCCAAAAGTTCAATCTGGATAAACCTGTAGTTATTGCAGATTCCGGGTTGCTTTCAAAAAACAACATTGAAGCTCTGGAGGAAAACGGCTACGAATACATTCTTGGAGCCAGAATTAAAAATGAAGGTAAAGCGATAAAGTCACAAATATTGTCGGCAGAATTCCATGATGGCACAATTCACAGCTTTCCAAAGAACGAAACGCAAAAACTCATTGTGAACTATTCCAATCTACGAGCCCGCAAAGATGAATACAACAGGAACAGGGGGCTTAAAAGGCTTGAGAAAAGGATAAAAAGCGGAAAGCTAACCAAGTCAAATATAAACAACAGGGGATACAATAAATACCTGAAACTCGAAGGAGAAGTCTCTATCGATATCGATTATGATAAATTTAAAAAAGATGCGGTCTGGGACGGACTAAAGGGCTATATTACCAATACGAGGTTGGCCAATAATAAAATTATAGAAAACTATAATAACTTATGGTATATTGAAAAGGCTTTTCGAATGTCAAAAACAGATCTTCGGATTAGGCCAATATACCACCGTCTAAGACATCGAATTGAAGCCCACATCTGCCTATCTTTTACGGCTTATTGTATTTATAAGGAGCTCGAAAGAGTTCTAAATCAAGAAAAATCATCGCTGTCTATAAAAAAAGCAGCAGAACTAACCCATAACATGTATCAAATCACATACACATTACCAGACTCAAAACATACAAAGTCAAGACTGTTACAAATGGATGAAGAGCAATCTGAGCTATACCAAATAATTAGTGAAAATTTTTAGGGTGTTGCAACGCTGAAAACAGGAGGTCCTCCATAAAGTATTTCCTGCCCGGATTACGCAAGCAACGGTCAAGGGTTTGATATCGGACAATAGCATTTCTGTTATTGGGCATTTTCCAAAACGTAAAATTTTAATTTCCTTTCAAATCTAACATTTTTTTTAATAAAACCAAAGTATCAATTGCATTTTTTCAAAGTCTATACAAGTTTTGAGATGGAAAAATTTTGTGCTCTCCACCCTTTTATTGTTCTTGTCTTGCAGATTTTTCGCTGTTTCTAATCTTCGGGGCATTGTCCCAAGAATATGCGAAAAAGAAATATCAAAGCCAACCAGCCGACTTCTATTCGTCAGCAATTAGTTTACAACCGATACGGCATAGGATTTCAGTTCCTTATGCAGCGTGTTTATTTGTTGTGTTAACAGTTTAAAGTCCATAGTTTAATTCGCTTATCTACTATGAGAAAGCGTAAAAGAATTACTGCCAGCTTCGAATAACAAGGAGTCGATTTCGACCCCTTTAAATTCGGGATTGTTAAGCTTTTCCCAAATCACATTTACTCCGGTTTAGATGGCACATGTCTTTTAAGATATAATTTAATTGATTAGTTTTGAATATATTTTTAGTTACTTTTGATTTTCTGTGACATTTTCTCCACAGTTTTCTCCACAGTTTTCTCCACAGTTTATCTCCTAGTTTAACTCCTGGTTTATTCCCTAGTTTATTCCCTAGTTTATTCCACAGTTTATTCCACAGTTTTCACTTTCCATTGTCCGCTTTTGTCTGAACCGATTCGCTCTACCAGCCCTTTCTTTTTTAAAGTAGCTATATGTGTTTGGCAATATTTCTTCTACTCATATTCATTAGATCTGCAATTTCCTGTGTAGTTATATCAGGCTTATTTTTCATATAACTCATAATTATCTGTGAACTTTTCTGTGAACTTTTCCCCGACGTTTTTCCCGACATTTTTCCCGACATTTTTTTATCTTCACCTACCTTTTCCTTATTGTCTGGCTTATAAGAAAAATCAGCGGCTCCTTGTTCCTTATCACAGCCTAAAGAAAAAGCATTTTTTATTGAATATATGTTTTGAACCCTGGTTTGCATACAATCAATTATTATTAATACGTTTTATTATTACCCAAGAACCGCTTTTGGTTGACCCCTTGCGTTTAATATACCCCATTTTTTTTAGTTTATCCAAATTATACTTAACCCCATCTTCACTAATATCATTCAGTTTATCTGCCAGTTGTTTTCGGGTTATTTCAGGATTTTGTTCTATGAGTTTTAAAATACCCGCTGCACTTTTAGAGAGCTTTTCTTGGGTAGTTGCTTGGGTAGTTTCTTGGGTAGTTGCTCCAATTTCTGATGTATAAGAAAAATTCGCGGCTCCCTTTTCCTTCTCAAAAATCAGAGCAAAACCGGCGCCCATTTGCTTATAAAATGGTTCGGGCAAACCGGCATTTTTGCAATATTTAACAATATCACTGATTCCGCGCCCCCAATTTTCAATGTATCCGGCACGGAAAAACACCCTTGCAACATCCGGATTTGCCGGTATGGAGCTGTGTTTTTTCATGAGTGTTTCCAGTGTCCAGCCTTCGGGCAAGCGGCCACTGTTGTATATCATCAGCCAACGGTCGTACACGCTTATTTGCACGGGTACATTGCTGCTGTAATCTTTGTGAATAATGGCATTTAAAACGGCTTCGCGCAGGGCGTTTTCAGGATAATCGTAAGTTTCTGTTCTGGTGATGCCTTCGTAATTAATATTGGCTTTCATGTATTTGGTGGTAAGCAAATCCATGGTTTTTTCCACCTGCTCAATCAGGCTGCCTTCAATCACATCCTGATACAATAAATCGGAATGCGTGCGAAAGAAGCCGATTTTCACAAAGGCCCCGGTAATGAGTTTTTCGGCATTTTTGCCAAAACACAATACCGCTGCTCTCAACAATTGTTTGTTTTCTGCGACTCCGGAGTCAGGCAATGAAAATAACCTTTATGCAGCCAAACGAATTTTCCTTGCAAGGCGAAATGCTGTGCAAATACGCTGAGCGAAATTTGCAATTTCGCTCCTCTTCTTTAATAGCCGCACTGTCAAAGACAGATTAATATCAGGCTTAGCGTTGATGCGATAGAGCGTCCCGATAGCTATCGGGATAAGCGAACGAAGAGACGAAGCGAACGAAGAGACGAAGAGAAAAAGCGAGAGTAATGAGCAATAGGAGCTTCTGGCTTTTTTTGCTTTCTGCGGCCGCTCTATAAAGGCCGGATTACAAATCCGTTTTATCAATATTGGAGTTAATGAAATATAATAAGAAGCCGAATTACAAATTCGGCTTAGCCGTGAAAAACAGTATTGAGGAAGAGTAGTGAGCAATAGGAGCTTCTGCGCTTTTTTTGCTTTCGGCGATTCCGGAGTCAGGCAATGAAAATAACCTTATGCCACCAAACGAATTTTCCTTGAAAGGCGAAATGCTGCGCAAAAACGCTGAGCGAAATTTGTAATTTCGCTCCTCCCCTTTAATAGCCGCACTGTCAAAGACAGATTAATATCAGGCTTAGCGTTGATGCGATAGAGCGTCCCGATAGCTATCGGGATAAGCGAACAAAGAGACGAAGAGAACGAAGAGACGAAGAGAAAAAGCGAGAGTAGTGAGCAATAGGAGCTTCTGGCTTTTTTCGCTTTCGGCGGCCGCTCTATAAAGGCCAGATTACAAATCCGTTTTATCAATGCTGGATTTAATGAAATATTATAAGAAGCCGAATTGCAAATTCGGCTTAGCCGTAATCGCTAAACCAACTCTCCTTGCAAGGCGAAATGCTGTGCAAATACGCTGAGCGAAATTTGTAATTTCGCTCCTCTTCGTTAATGGACGAATTGTAAAAGCTGGATTATAAATCCGTTTTATCAATATTGGGATTAATGAAATAATACATAAAGCCGAATTACAAATTCGGCTTAGCGGTAATGTGAAAGTTTTTGAAGAATTTTATCACCGGGCACATATGGCATTATTCGATTGTGGATTCGGCGACCTCACAATTGTTTTTTTGATATACCTGGTGTTGTTATGGAGTAATTAAGAAGACAGATATGGTCGTTGGCTTTCCTGTTGGGATTTATTATTAATGTGATTTTCCCAAAAAGCAGAATAGCAGTTAAAAAAAATGCAGGAAAGCCCGAATTCAAGCCAAAAACACCTGTATTATCCCGGGATAAGAACGAACTCACCCAACCCTTCTCATCTTCTGTCGTCATTGTAATATAACATAAAAATTACAGATAATGAAAACAGTTCTATTCGTATTTTTAATATTCCTTTCAGGAATAGTGCAGCTAAATGGTCAGAACCAATTAATTCAAAAGAAAGTTAATATGGTATCCGGCGATACTTTGTTTGAAAAGATTCATGATCTTCAGCAGTTTGACCGTACTTCATCATCAACGGATCGCAGTCATGTTAATTACATTTTAGATGAGCTGAGAAAGTATGATTTTGATACAATATTCCAACAATCGTATTCAAGTTCCTATCCCCCTAATCTTGTGGCTATCAAATATGGTATTTTTCAGCCTGATAACTATTATGTTGCCGGAGCCCACTATGATGCGGTGGTAGCTTATGCCGGGGCGGATGATAATGCATCCGGAACATCCGGAATCCTTGAAATGGCAAGAGCAATTGATGGTGTAACTCTTAATTCCTCGCTAATCTTAGTGCTGTTTTCTGCTGAAGAAGTGGGTCTGGCAGGTAGTGATGCTTTTCTCGACGAATACAAAGATCGTTATAATATGCAGGGTATGCTAAATATGGATATGATATCTTATTTAAGTCCTGGCGATGACACAACAGCTACTATTTGTTTTAACACGTTTTCGGGAAGCTTAAAAAATCATTATAGGAATACTGCTGCCACTTATGTTCCCGCACTTACGCCGGAGCCAGATTCATCAAGTTTTGTAGTTGGTGCTAGTGATCATTCATCCTTCTGGTCAGCGAATATTCCGGCACTCATGCTCTGCTCCGAAACTGATTTGTTCAATGGCACAACGAACCCTTACTATCATTTGGCGGGAGACACGATCGGAACAGGTGCAAACTGTCCCTCCCTGGCAACGCTGATCGTAAAATCGGCCACTGCCTTTCTGCTTGACCTGACTCTTTCAAGTCCCTTTGCAAGAATAAATAATGTCGATCAATCTTCCGGTATTGTCATTTATCCGAATCCTTCAAACGGGATAATACGAATAAAGAGACCATATTCTGCCCCTGCGGATATTAGAGTTAATGACTTGTCAGGAAGGCTGGTCCATCATCAAATCCTTAATGATTCAGATCAAACGGTTAATCTTTCACATTGCAATCCAGGTGTATATGTTGTCTGTGTCAGAAATGGATCAGATATCAATATTCAGAAAATCATACTAAAATAATTTTTGAAGAATTTTGGATTTTTTACCCAACCCCTCAAAATTATGATCGTCATACCTGTAGAGAAAACATAAATTCTAAACCTAAAAAAAATAAAATGAAAAAAAATGCTATCATCAACACCTTCTTGTTTTTCCTGGTATTTGGTTTGAGTATAACGCTTTATGCCCAGAATACCAACAATTCAGACCATTTCGTTGAAGTGAAAACAAATGAGCAATACCAATTTGTAGAATTTGTAAGGCTGGCAGATCATTATGAGCTATCTTACGAAGGCGGAGCTAATGTTCTTTTTAAAGAAATCCTTAATCTGCGAGAAGATGATAATTTGGAATTATCTTCCGTTGAAGAAGACAAATTTGGGATGACCCATTATCGCTATTCTCAGCAGTGGAAGGACTATCCTGTGGAAGGCGGAACATATATTCTTCATGCCAGAGATGGACAGATTGTTTCTGCTAACGGAATGTATTATCCGGAGATAAATATCAATAGTACTCCTTCTATAACGGAAAAACAAGCTTTATCAATTGCATTGGCAGAGATTGATGCGGAACAGTACAGGTGGGATTTGACTTCAGACAATGAGCCTGCCGGAACCCTGGTAATCCTTCCGGGTGAAAAGGAGGGTTACGTGTTGTGTTGGAAATACGATATCTATGCGAGTATGCCACTCAGCCGCGACTATGTTTATATCAATGCTCACTCCGGCAAACCAGAACGTATACAGACACGCCTGATGACCATTGATGTACCGGGCTCTGTGAATACAAAGTATTCAGGCACTCAAACCATTACTTCTGAAACTTTTAATGGAGGTTATCGGTTGAGAGAAACTGACAGGGGGAACGGTATCATTACCTATGATATGCAAAACAGTACTAATCATAATCAGGCTGTTGATTTTTTCAGCAGCTCTCCTGGCTGGGACTCATTGAGCACAAGCGATCAATATGCGCTTGATGCCCACTACGCAGCTGAAATGTTTTACGATTATAATTTCCTGGTCCAGGGGCGAAATTCTCTTGACGACAGTGGTTTTGTCCTGAAAAGCTATATCCATTATGATAATGCCATGACCAACGCATTCTGGGATGGACAAGGTGCTTCATTTGGTGACGGAAGCGGAAATTTTTCACCTCTGGTATCAATGGATATTGTAGCACATGAATTTGCACATGGGTTAACAGAGCATACTGCAGGACTGGGCTCATCAGGGGAGCCTTATGCCCTTAATGAATCCTTCAGTGATATAGTGGCGGTGATGGTTGAAAAATTTGCTCATCCCTCAGTATCCGATTCATTATTGTTTCTTGTTGGAGAACAAGTGACCAATGGAGGGATTAGAAATATGGCAGACCCACATTCTAAAAACCAGGCTGATACTTATCTGGGGACTAATTGGTCATCATCGGATCCATATGCGTGTGGAGCTGTTCAAAGCCACTGGTTTTACCTTCTGTCAACTGGAGGTTCGGGAATAAACGACAATAATGACACTTTCAATCTAACCGGTATAGGCTTTAATCATGCAGCCGATATCGCCTATCGAACGCTTACCGTATATCTTACTCCAAATTCTGATTTTGCAGATGCCCGGTTTTATTCAATCCAGGCAGCAAAAGATATTTTCGGAGGCTGTTCTAAAGAGCTTAAGCAAACCACCAATGCCTGGCATGCTGTAGGAGTAGGTGATTTTTGGAGGGATTCTTTAGTGGTGGATTTTTCATGGGAAAAAATCCCCTGTTCCAACCCTACTGCTGTTAAATTTTCAAACCAGAGTTCGGGCCTGGCCTCATGCATTTGGGACTTTGGCGACGGAACCATTGATACCTTAATTAATCCAATACATGTATATACTAAAAACGGCAGCTATTCACCAAGTATATCCGTAACCGGCTGTGACGGATCTTATGATCAAATGTTTTTTCCTGAATCTATAATAATTGATAACAATAGTATTTGCGACTCGAATGATATCCCCTCAAACAGCACTACTGTTGTAAATAGTTGCGAAGGGATGTTATTTGACAGTGGTGGAAAAGATACCAATTATGGTTCTGGGAATACAGGTTCAATTACTTTGCAGGGAAATACCAATGATATCATCAAACTTGATTTTATAAAATTTGATCTTGGACCGTACACGGATCAGATACAAATCTTTGATGGCCCTTCAACTGCAAGCCCGCTTATATATACCTTTAATTTTATGAATGCTCCGAGCGGACCTGTATTTTCATCCGGTGATGCCATTACCATAAAGGAAAGCTATGATGGGTTCATGGAATCTTCAGGCTTTGAGGCTTATTATAAATGTCAAACTACTAGCGGTATAGATAAAAATGATGAACCCCTACAAATTTCTATGTATCCTAATCCGACCTCAGATATTGTATATTTTAACGGGCATTTCGACCAGATTAGCATTGAAATATACAACATGACAGGGAAAATAATGATATCGGAAAAAGATATTAACGGATCCGAATTCAACTTAAATGTCAAGGGCTTATCGCCTGGTTTATATCTTGTGAAAATATGGAACCGGGAAGTCAACGATACTTTTAGATTAATCATTCAATAATAGCTTTGTCTTTCAGAAAGAGGTTCCTCGGGGAAAAAAGGAAAAACACCTTTTTCTCCGGGGGTCCTTCTTTTTTCGGCGGGACATCTTCTTTTGTCCTATCTTTAACCCCAAAATAATGATCAGTAACCGGTATTCTAATCAATGGCAAAGCAGTTCGATAATCTCTTCATAGAGTCTTTAAGGCAAAATGACCGGGCAACGCAACGAAAGCTGTACGAAACGCTATTTACCCCTATGTTTAAGGTTTGTAAGCGATACTGCAATGATCATGAAGAGGCAATGGGGGTGCTTAATACAGGATTTTACAAAGTCTTAACTACTATTGATTGTTATAAAGGAAAAGGAGCTTTTGAAGGATGGATTCGTCGTATTATTGTCAATACTGCTCTTGACAATATCAAATCGAAAAAAAAGTATAAAGAACATATATTCTTGCAAGAGAGAATAGATTGGGAACCTCAGGAAGAGAATGAATATGACTTTTTTGAAGATGAGATCGAAACTGAAAAACTATACGAACTCATTAGATCATTACCTCCTGTCACTGGCACTGTTTTTAACTTGTATGTCTTTGAGGAATGTACACATAAAGAGATTGCAGAAAAGCTCGGTATTTGCCAGGGAACATCAAAGTGGCATCTGGCAAATGCCCGGAAAAAGTTAAAAGATAAAGTCAAGAATCTAACTAAACAAATGATTATTCACTAATGCCTGACAAGAAGAAAAATATCGATAACCTGTTTGCCGAAGGCTTGGAAAAAGACAAACCAGCCTTTAAAGAGGAGTATTGGACTCAATTTGAGCAAATGATGGATAATCAGACAGCTCCGGGTAATTCACGAAGAGGAAAAAGTGGTGGAACTACCGCTTCAGGAATGCTTTTCAAAGGATTAATAATCATTGCCATTTCAGGTATAATTTTCACAACCTACATACTACTCATAAATCATAGTAATTCTAATGAAACAAGAAATTCCCAAAATTCTTCTATCCAGAATGAGAATACTGTTATAAGCAATGAAAGTGGACAAAATAACTTAAATAATAACGATCTTTTTGTAGCTCATGAAATAAATAAAGCTGATGATTCTTATCACCCGGTTCCTTCAAAAGATATGACAGGAAAGCCTACCTCTCTTAAAGGAGACATTCCCGTTGAAAAAATGAACAAAAAACACAACAAAGAGAATGTTTTATTACCTGTAGGAGAAATCCTAAGTGATCCAGATATAAAAACCGGTAATTCAGAAGATATTAGCAATCTACCTGCCGCCAGAGAAAGTAGCCGGATTCATACCGGAGCAACCGATAAGAGTAATGATGAGCATGATACTAAGTTAACCATTGATACAGTTAAAAATCCAAATACAACAGAAGCAGCAGAAACTCCTATAGCAGATTCGCTAGAAATAGCAGAACAGCAGGAAGCGGAGGAGGATCAACCTGAAATAATGGAAGATAAAAAAGAGAGCCTGATATTTTCTATTGTACCTGGAGTTTCATTTTATAACCAGATTAGCAACAGAAGTAGCAATCCGACCGGAACAGGGCTTGCCCCAACCTTTGGAGTGTCGCTGCAATATGCTTTGGGTCAGAAGCTATCAGTAGCTGCAGATGCCAGCCTCCTATCTACAAAGGGGCACCAATTAACTTACACTTCTACAAAAATCTCTTACCTGATTCACGAGCGAAAAGAAATTACTTCAATCGAAAACAGGGAATTTTCCTTTATTGAAATACCTTTAAAGCTGTATTATCATCAGGGAAATCATTCGTTTGGCTTTGGTCCCCACTTCATGTTCCTGTTAAATGCACATGGAAGTAAATCGCATTCTATAGTTACACCGTTTTATGCATCTTTTGATTCAGAGTCGATCTCAGGTTATACCGATGGGCTCAAGAGGATGACAAGTGGATTGGGAGTAGAATATATTTATAATATTTCCGGCAGATTTGCTGCCGTTGTAAGATATAACTATATGTTTGTTGACTTTACCAAAGATAGTATCTATCCCCATAGTAATAATGATAATCTAAATACGCTGAACCTTTCGCTGAAGTTTAAAATATCAAATAAATAAACCAATGAAGACAAGTACAATATATTTAATTCCTTTTCTACTGGGCTTTATCACATTAGCACTTGCAGGTTGTGAAAAATACAGTTTTGATCCATCAACAACGGAGGAACCCGTAATTTTCTTTAAAGCCGATTTCAATGGCGTTCCTTTCGATTTAACGATTGGAGACTCCTTAAAGTTTGAAAACCAATTTGTAATTGATGATTCAACAATGAGGTACTTTGTCATCAGCATGAACGATGCAAGCGGGCTGGGAACCATAAGAATTGTCTTTAACAACTATACCTCTCCCTACGGTAACTATTTAGTTGATATGGACAGCACAATAAAACCCGGGTCCAAAGATTATACGGAGTTTTTCACATCCCCCTTTAACCCTTTGCAAACAGATCGGGTTACCATTGAATACCATGATAAGGCCGGAAACATTTTCTCAACACTCCCGGTCATACCGCAAAATGGTTTTTTCTCAATTGATTCTGTCTATCATAAGACCTGGGAAGATGGTATGCGATATAAAGTCTTTCAATCGTCATTCGAATGTAAAATGTACAACATATCTGTTGCCGATTCGATAATTGTGAAAAATGGCAGTGCTACATTTGCCTTTGAGTATTAAAAGTAAATTGAATGTAATTTTTGTGGAATAAAATTTTACAGATACACAAAATAGTAAATTGCCTCTACAGGGGCTAATAAACCACCGACAAGCGCGATAGAGCGTCCCGATAGCTATCGGGATAAGCGAACGAAGAGACGAAGAGAAAAAGCGAGAGTAGTGAGCAATAGGAGCTTCTGCGCTTTTTTTGTTTTCTGCGGCCGCTCTATAAAGGCCGGATTACAAATCCATTGAAGCAATATTGAAGTCAATGCTGCGCGAGTAAGCTGAGCGAAATTTGTAATTTCGCTCCTCTTCTTTAATGGCCGAACTGTAAAAAACCTGATTAAAAACCCGTTGAATCAATACTGGTTTTATGAAATATTATAAGAAGCCGAATTACAAATTCGGCTTAGCCGTGAAAAACAGTATTGAGGGAGAGTAGTGAGCAATAGGAGCTTATGCGCTTTTTTTGTTTTCGGCGACTCCGGAGTCAGGCAAATGAAAATAACCTTATGCCGCCAAACGAATTTTCCTTTCAAGGCGAAGTGCTGCGCGAGTAAGCTGAGCGAAATTTGTAATTTCGCTCCTCTTCGTTAATGGCCGAACTGTAAAAGCAGGATTACAAATCCATTGAAGCAATATTGAAGTCAATAGAATAGTATAAGAAGCCGAATTACAAATTCGGCTTAGCCGGTAGCGCTAACTAACTTTTCTTCTAAGGCGGAGTGCGATGATTCTCCTTCTTAGTAAAGTTGATATAATACTCCCGGAAAGTAAGTCTCATTGCTACGTCAAACTCGATATGGAATAACAATCAATACCCACACTTCCACTTTCACCAATCTCAGTCTTCTCTTTTCATTAGACAGGATTTTCTATCTTTGGGCGGACATTAAAAACATACTCGTATGCAAAAAGTATTGATTATCATAAACGATGCGCCTTATGGCACTGAGAAGGCTTACAATGCCCTTCGCATTGCGACCACATTGCTCAAAGAACACTGCAGCGCGGTAAAAGTTACTGTGTTTCTGATGGCAGATGCTGTTTATTGTGGCCTGCCGGGACAAACGACTCCCAACGGTTTTTATAATATCGAACGGATGATGCAATCCATCATTAAGCGCGGAGCAGTAGTAAAAAGTTGTGGTGGTTGCTCTGAAGCCCGCGGCATTGTCCAACTCAAATTTATCTCGGGTGTTGAACTCAGCAATATGAAAGAGTTTGCTCAGCTTACCATGGACAGCGACAAAGTACTAACTTTTTAAGCTATTATAAAACGAAATGCCTGAACATCGTCACTTTATCATACACAAGCCGGCCGGTTGTTTGTCGCAGTTGTTAACCAACCAGCGCAAGCAACAAAAGAAAAAGCTACTTTCCGGTTTGTATGATTTCCCGGAAGGCACCATGGTCATAGGTCGGCTGGATTATTATTCCGAAGGTTTACTTTTACTGACTACCGACGGGAAAATAAGTAATCAGGTTCGCAGCCGGAATGTGGAAAAGGAATATCTGGCTGAGCTGGATGGCAAGATCAGCAATGACGCCGTTGCAAAGCTTATGCAAGGCGTTACGATCAGCATCAATGGCAAACCTTATACGACGATGCCAGGCCGTGTACAGGTTATACCCCAACCTCCTGATGTTGCGCCCAATACAAACACCAGGGTTTCGCGCCACCGGCCCACTAGCTGGATATCCATCACTATCCGGGAAGGGAAGTACAGGCAGGTACGCAAGATGACAGCATCTGTGGGATTCCCTACCCTGCGTCTGATACGCACTCGTATTGGCCATATCAAACTCAGTAACTTGCCCGCAGGCAATGTTGTAGAAGTTGATGACTTTGGTTTTAAGAGCTAAGCTGAATGAGGCAAAATGCCATGCGTGTACGCTGAGCGAAATTTGTAATTTCGCTACTAATCCTTAATGATAGTACTTATTAATTCGAATTACAAATTCGGCTTAACCGTAAAAAAGAGTTTTGAGGAAGAGTAGTGAGCAATAGGAGCTTCTGTGCTTTTTTTGTTTTCGGCGACTCCGGAGTCAGGCAAATGAAAATAACCTTATGCCGCCAAACGAATTTTTCGTGCAAGGAGAAATGCTGTGCGAAAAAGCTAAGCGAAATTTGCAATTTCGCTCCTCTCCTTTAATGACCGAACTGTAAAAGACAGATTACAAATCCGTTTCAGAAATATTGAATTAAATAAAATAGTATAAGAAGCCGAATTACAAATTCGGCTTAGCCGTTAGCGCTAAAGTGACTGTTCTTGTAATGTAGAATCCTGTTTGGGCAGACTAAGCAAATTATTCATGGTGTTTCTCCATGTGTTTCAGTTCTTCTTCAGTAAAATAGGCCTTAACAAATTCATCAAGTGTTTCCCGCAGTAGTTTTACATATTTCAAATCTGTTGTTTGCTTAGCTTTCATCGCATAAACCGTTAGCTTGTGTGCTAGTGTAATTTGGCGGACATATTTCTCGTAACCTTTTTCACCTTTTTCTTTTGTCTTAATGCGTTGGTGCATAAAATATTGCTCAACGACATGCTGGACTTTAACTGCATGATCTTCCTTGTTTGTTATCCAACGCACCAGCTGATTATAGTTTTTCTCTCCTTTCTCAGCAAGCGCATTGATTTCATTCATGGATTTTTCTATCGTTGTAAAATGTTCATAGAGCAATTTTACTCTGAGTTGGTCATTGTAAATTCCGCATGGAATTTCACAATGGGCATCGGCTTTTTGCGCTGAAAACAATCCGAATAACAGGGCTGCAATAATGACAATGTTTTTTCTCATAATATTAAGTTTTGGTTTACAGAACTAACAAGTGCATAATTCGATTGTTTTTGGATATATTCATTATCACAAAAAAAACTGTTCTAGAAGCTTGATAGGTTTAACTTCATAAAATACACCTATATCTTTATCAAGCCATAATCTGCATTGGGTTTGATAAAATATCATAAGAAACCGAATTACAAATTCGGCTTAGCCGTGAAAAACAGTATTGAGGAAGAGTATTGAGCAATAGGAGCTTCTGCGCTTTTTTTTTCGGCGACTCCGGAGTCAGGCAAATGAAAATAACCTTATGCCGCCAAATGAATTTTCC
>JAIPBW010000052.1 GCA_021738505.1 Bacteroidales bacterium
GTAGACATATATGCTAATATTTCTTTCAAGATACTGAATACCAGTTTATTAAATCTATTTTTGGAAAATAGTTATCATTTAGTTATTAACATATTTGGCTGATATATAGAGTATTGAATATTTTTTGTCATGTACTTAGTGCGTTGACATAAAATATGTATTATATTTGACTTTAATTCGATGCTAATAAGAAAACCGTGGATTGTTTCAGCTACGTACTTACTTGTTAGCATCTATATTTTTGCCTGTAATTTTATAGGCTAATTTGTGTTGGCATAAAACAAGTATTATATTTGCATCAAGATTTAAGCTTTGAAGTTACGCACACCCAAACTCTGGTGTAAGCGCATTTCAGGGCTTTTATTTGCAATACTTATGCTGTGCAGCACTTCATTTTCTTTTCCTGTCAGTTTTAATCTGATGGATTGTCACTAGGTAAGGATGAAATAAGCGCCGAAACAGAATTTACATTATTTACATTGACAGTGTGGCCACTGGCCAACATAAGGAAGCAGGAAAATAAAACGGAATAGTTTATTTATTCAGCAGTCGCCTTAAGAATTCCGGGTATTCATAGTCTGCTTCCTTATAAATGGTTCGTTTCAGTGCGATCCACACGACGGTAATAATCACAAGAAAAAGTAATAAGCCCATGCCTGATGTATGTTATACGATGATGCCAACAAATTTACAAAATCGCTTGGAAGAATGCAAGCGAAGCACCGGAGAAGTAGTGCGCAATGTCATGGTGTTGATTTTGTATAATAAAGATATCTAGCTTTTGTTTTCGGATATCAATATACAGGTGAGCGCTTGCAATACAATTGTGGAGACATCACTAACGGGACACAGGGGAAGTTAAAGGAATATATTCAGGCTGGTAAAGATTAACGGAAACCTGATTAACGGGAAACAGGATGCGTTTCCGTTTTATCAATTGCAGGGCCTTGTACGTTTGCTGAGGCAAACCGAAACATAGAAAGAGAATAAATACCTGGAGGCATTTGATATTTATGAAAGGGCTTTAAAAAGAGCCAAGTTTAACCAGGGTAAAGCCAAGTTTATGACTGTGCTTCTGTTTGATATAAATTTTATAAGCGATAAGAATTATGAGCTTGAAGTCGACTCATTACTGGTTGGGTGGATGTTTTTTAAGGAAGGCTTTCCCTTCTCTGGTATCGCGTATGGTGATGATCAGATCAGCCAGTGCAGGATCGTCGATAATCTTAATAGCAAAGTCTTCCCCTCTATCTATAATGCGCCATTGTCCGCAAATGGATGGAATAACATCTACAATCTCCACTTCCAGGCTGTTAAACGTTTCGCTCGAACTAATGTACACCCTTAAATCCGGAGCAGTATTAACAATCCTTACATTACCCATCAGGCGGATATCATTAACTCGGCAGTTTTCAGGTTTATCCTGGGCATACAGTGCTGTAGAAAGCAAGAATAAAAACAATGTAATTAAGCGAAACATACTATGTTTGTTTTAGCTTCCAAAATACAAATATTGAGCCAAACAGACATGCAAATTACTTACAATTATGTGGGTGATATAAAAGAGCTTAAATCGCTTGATTATTTCACAGACACTTGTTCAATTACAGTGCCGCGAAAACAGGAATACAAAGGAAAAGATAATAATGAGAATCAAGGGTTAAAAATTAAGCCAATAAAAGCAGCAGCCATTTTTACAAAAACATGATGGATATACCGGCCATATTGTGCCACTCAAACCGGAGCAAATTGTGCCAGGAAAAAAGCCTGGAATAATTACTGGCCTTCCTGCGGTTTTCTATCCTCACTCCTACTTTTTTTATGCGTTATTCCTTTAGAAAACCCACAAAAGCCAGGCCCAATACACTGCCTGCCTCATTTTAAACTTATACAGCTCCAACATAATCAAAAAAATATGCATCCTTCATTAGGATTAGGAAATTCTTTTGGTTAGTTTTGTTATGCGAAAAGTAAAAAGCTCGATAAACCCAATAAAAGGTTTATATATAAACAAGTTAACCCACCCCAAAACCATTAACCCCCCCCCCCCATATACTTTCATTGTTTCGCTTTGGATAACCCGAATTATCCGTCAATAAAGCCAATCATAAATAACCTTTACGTCTTTGGTAACCACGGCAATCCAAACAGAATTTGCCGGTGTTTTATAAAAGATTGCAAACAAAAATTTCAATGGCGTGTTATCTTTTATATGATGGACTTGATTTTAACAAGATATTATGTATTACCCGGAAGAAATTGAACTTCCCTCCTTTTTTATTGTATACTTCGCTTATTGGGGAAACCATATTTTCTTTATTGTTTTCAGGTGAGGGAATCAAAGGCCGGAGAAAGTATCATCACAGAAACAATGTTTCGTTCATCTTTACGCATTTCAATCAATGTTACTGACGGATAAGTCAAAATAACTTTCCAATAAACAGGAGTAAGCCGAAAATCCAAAAGAGTAGGCAATTATTAAAACGAATAGTACCATGGATAAAAAGAAATTCGAAAAAGAAGCCAAAAAAAGTGTTGATGAGGTAATCGCAAAGATCGACAAGCTGGAAGCTAAGAGAGACAAAGCGAAGGAAGCTTCAAAAGCTGAATATGACGATAAACTCAACAAGTTAAAAGCCCGGAGAGATGAGCTTCAGGCCAAATACGAAGAACTTATACATGCTTCTAATGAAAAATGGGAAGATATAAAAGAGGCTTTTTCCTCTGCCAAAGAATCCTTCAACGAGGGCTTTTCAAAAATCTCATCCTTATTTTAAAATAATGCATCTTTGAGACAGGGCATGCCTCGTCTCTGCATGGTGTTTATAACAATGCCCGCACCGGCAATCGGCACCAGAGGCGATTATGGAATCGTCCCTGCCGGGAATCGTAATCATGAACCATGGCAGTTATGTACATGGTTTTTTTATGGAGTTGAATTTCCCTCAAATTTTCTTATATATTTACAAAAAATATAATCGAGGCTCGAAATAAACGGAGTTTCGTTGAAACGGGGACAGTAAAATCCAATAATAAGCTATAAAATGTATTATTTCAGAAAAATAAAATTGCTGAACAGAAAAAAGCCTGACCCGAATACATTTGTTTTCACCGGGACACCAACCACAGATAAAACCGAACTGCAGTTGTTCGAATACTCGAAAGATACTGTAGAAGAAAAAAATAATGTAGAACTCTCCGATATAGGTGATTTGGGTTCCACAGACAAATTTCGCTGGTTAAACATCTATGGATTAAATGATACTGACCTGATTGCTACTTTATGTAAAAAGCAAAACATTGATAATTTGGTTATTCAGGATTTGTTGGATGTAAACCAAAGGCCCAAGTTTCAGGAGTTTGATAATTATTGTTTTCTTACATTAAAAACAACCCGTCCCAAAAGCGATGAAATGATCGTCGAGCAGATTAGTTTTATTTTTACCGACAAATATTTAATTTCATTCCAGGAAAGGAAAGCCGACTATTTTGATCACTTACGTTATCGTCTGCGGGAAAACAAAGGGATAATAAGAGAACGGGGGCCTGATTTTTTGTTGTATAATTTGCTGGAAGCAATACTTGACAATTATTTCAGAACCTTAGACCGGATAAGTAAAGAAGTTGAAAAGATCAATCTGGAAAATATCAAAACAGACCCCTCTCCTTCTGTATTGGAGGAAATTGAAAAGCACAGGGTTTCCGTACACTTTATTAAAAACGCCATCCAGCCCATAAAAGAATTTACATTAAAGAATGAAAGAGATGCCATTCAGTTTATAGAGCAAAGAAATTTAAAATTCTTTTATGAGATAAACGATCTATGCCTCACATTATTAGATAATTGCGACACTATCTTTGCGTCACTGGAAAGCAGTACAAACTTGTTTTTCTCTGTTCAGGGGCATAAGATGAATCAAGTAATGAAGACCCTGACTATTGTGGCAACTATCTTTATTCCATTAACATTTGTAGCCGGTATTTATGGAATGAATTTTAAATATATGCCGGAATTAGAGTGGCAGTATGGGTATGCTGCTATATGGGGAGTTATTATACTCATTCTTATAAGCATGGTGGTTTATTTTAAAAAGAAAAACTGGTTTTAGACGGGATTCCTCAGGTATTCATTTCCAAAAATCCCCGAGATTTCCATGTCCTTAATTTTCTTATATTTGAAACGAAAACTATAAATGCGTTGATGCGAGAGGGCGAACGGAGAGTCCCGATAGCTATCGGGATAAGAGACGAAGAGACGAAGAGAACGAAGAGACTGATAGTCTGAGATAAACAACAAATGAGCGAAGCGAAATCCCGTACCGAAGGTCGGGACAACGAACAAGGAACCCCGTTGAAACAGATCCTGACGTCTCGTTTCACGGGGCAAGCAAGGAACAACGAACACAGAACAAAATATTAATCATATGAAGAAGCTATTACCAATTCCTTTTTTGCTGCTACTTATTCTGGCATTTGCCTGTAATAACACGGAAAACAGCGAGAGCAAAGAGGCCCGCAACCAGACAATAGAGCAGCACCGCCCTCAAACGATAGAGCTCGCGCAGGTTAAGGACGGAGATAAAATCGGGGACTTCAGGGTTGAGGAAATCAATTACAAACAAAATGATTCCTATCTTATAAAGCTTTTGGGTGATTTCAACATCACAGGAAAAGTTGAAAGAAGTGCCATGGACGGAGTCTTGTCAATAAAAGCATCTGAAAGCGTACTTTCGGCAAAACTGCGTTTTCAGGATATTATGCTTTCTACCGATTACATTGAGTTTCGAAATGAGGATAACCTCAAAAAGGCACTTAGCGATCAGCAATGGAAGCAAATCCGGGATGGCAAATCGATTTCGCTAACTGTTCGTGTAAAAGACTTTCACTCCATGGGAAAGTTTCAGTCGGAGTATATGAATTCAGTGGAGTTTGTCAAAGTAATCAAGTAGAATATGCGGGAAACAAGTGTTATTCTGATCCTTTCAATGGTGTTTTTTGCAAGTAGTTGCAGAGACAATCAGGAGGGATATATTCAGAATTAAGAAAACGCCGGCTTGGCGTGTTATAATCAGCGGTTACCTCCTCACCCCACACCCCTAAGGAGGTTAATTCTTGAGCGACTTCTTTAGCGACTGAGCGAACGAAGAGACGAAGAGAAAAAGTGAACACATTCAATGAGCCTCAGCTTTCGGAATCCGCCGGTAGGCTGAGTCATTGTGCGGTGGGCTTCCCCTTCAGGGGTTAGGTTGCACGAAGAGCGAGTTGGCGTTGATGCGTTGATGCGAGAAGGCGAACGAAGCGGCGAGTTGGCGTTGATGCGTTGATGGGTATCTTGAATTATGAATTACGAATTATGAATTACATTTGCGATTAGAATATACTTAATCCGCGTTAATTGGTGTGTAATTAGGGAAATTAGCGGACAAACAACGAAACAACGAACACCAAACAAGGAACAAAGTACAGAAATTTAAACAACTAAAAAACAAAAAAGTACAGTTAGTAAACCGGCAATGCAGAATGATATTTTTATACTGACGATGCCCATATAGTCAGATGGAATTAACATCTTTGCAAAAAAAGGAATGAACTGGATTATATTGATTATTGCCGGACTTTTTGAAGTAGCTTTTGCTTATTGTCTTGGAAAAGCTAAAGAAACATCCGGAAATGAAACATATTGGTGGTATGCAGGATTTGCAATAGCCTTGCTCATTAGCATGTCGCTTTTAATTAAAGCAACACAGCATTTGCCAATAGGCACTGCTTATGCTGTCTGGACCGGTATTGGTGCTGTCGGAACAGCTTTAATCGGAATTCTGGTATTTGACGACCCGGCAAACTTCTGGCGCATCTTTTTTATGTTTACGTTAATTGCATCTATCATCGGACTCAAGGTAGTAGCATATTAGCCTATATCTCTTAGATTTTATTAATTGTTTCTTAGTTTTGGCTTATAAATAAGCTACTATTTACTAAACGGAAAAAGGATAACCAGCCATTGGGCGACTAAAAACGGAAGGTTATAAGTATACGTCTGACTTGTACAGGCTAAAACATACAATGTAAAGGAAGAGACAAAATTATACAACTTTTTGACAAAATTATATAATGCATTATACTCCGTTCTGGTTTATATTTGTTCAAAAGTCAACTATATATGCTTAGAAAAACCCTTCATATCATTATGACTGCTTTGTTGCTTGCAGCAACTACAGGGTTTACTGTTTCTAAGCATTATTGCGAAAATACACTGGTGTCGTATTCGCTCTATACCGAAGCAGAAGCATGTTGCGAGGATATTTCAGACGAATGCTGCCACGATGTCTCCGAACATTTACAGGTAGATCAAGAATTTGTTACTACTTCTTTCAGTTTGGGAAAAGATACCTTTTTAACCTCAAAATTCATACAGTCAAGTATTTCTTTTCTGAAACGGGAAAGCAGTTCCGGTAAAATTACCGTTACAGAAAATAGTTTTCCGCACAAAACGCACTTACCTCTTGTGAGATTGCAGAAATTCCTACTTTGAACCGGTTATATTTTTCGCATAGGATCAAAGAATAGCAATAAATATTATTAAATAAAAGAATTGTACATCTTGTCTTCAGATAAAAAGCTGAATACAGCCGGCTGTGCACAGCTGTTCTTATATTAAAAAATAATAGTTAAAAATCATTAATGAATTTTAAAAACACCGGTTATGGAAAATTTAGAAGAACATATCAAATTCAAGTACGACCAGAAGTTAACAAAGGGACCTCATATATCTGTTAAGCAGACTCTTAACAATATAAATGGAGTAAATCATGTAGCTGAAGACCCGGATGGTTTGACGGTTAGCTATAATCCTTATTCTTTAAGTGATTCGATTCTTATTCAGGAAATGAAGAAAATGGGATTTCTGACTGTCGAAGAGGCGGAAAGTAAAAAAGGCTTTATTGCTCGATGGCTTGACAAAATGGCAAAAATCAACAAGAAAAACTTTGGTGATAAACCCCTGGATTGCTGTGAACTAAAAGAAAAACAAAATAAAGTGTAGAATAAGGAACAATATCAAAAAATTAAAGGATGAGTTATGTTTATCAAGATATTGATAATGACATTGATTTTGCTGGGAGCAATCATTACTGTCCCCTTCTTATTAAGTATAGTGTTTAATAAGGATGCAAATATAAAAATTCATTCGTGTGCTCCTGATTATGAGAACACACAAGGTGATGTTGTTTGTTCATCATGTCAGATAAAAGAACTTACAAGTTGTAAATATAAAGAACAACAATTACAGAAGACGAAAACTAAAAAAATTAAAAGAGGTGATTTATGAAACATATAAAAGCATATATAAGACACAGAAAGACGGAAGAAGTGCATGACGCTATGAAAAAAGCTGGATTTTGTTGCATGACTTTCGTGGAATGCGAAGGTACCGGTCAGTATTCTGATCAGGAGACCGACCACATCAGCGAGAAATATCCGTTTGCCGATGCTTACAGAGTCATAAAAGTGGAAATTTTACTGGCTGACGAACATGTACAGACCGTGATCGATTTAATAAAGAAAAATGCCAGAACAGGATACAGCGGTGACGGAATGATCATCGTTTCACCGGTAGATGAAGTATATAAAGTCAGAAATGATGAAACGGGTATCCTTTCGATATAAAAGCTTAAGGATAGAGATAGTAGATATCCTGTAGTTGATTGTATTTCTAGAAAATATATGAAACCTCCATGTTTGCCTTAAACACACAAGAAAATGATTAAAGTTAAGCTACTGCAAGTGAGTTTCCCCGCAAATATGACGGGGTAAACATAGTACCATTAAAATCAATTTAGACATATGAACTCGGGTCATCCATCAAGTTTGTATTCAGGTTTGACATCCAGGCAAATAAGTATTTTGTTTGTGTAATAAATAACATTAGCTAAACAATTATCCAAAAAATAATGTTCTAGTAATGAATGTTTCTAATAATATTGACATGAAAAAGGAAAGACCCATTAAAGATTTAAGTATCTCCCCTATCATTCTGTTGATTTTTGCTTTTCTGTTTGTTCAGTGTAACACTGACGGCCAGCAAAATTCATCAGATATAAACAAAAATATTTCCGATGATTTTGAAGCGGATATTGATATAGAGCTTACGGCTGCTGAAGATAACGTACAACTTTTGCCCGGCGCAAAAACAGAGGTCTATACGTATCAAGCAAAATTGATTAAAGGAGATAACAGCGATCTTGAAAAATTAAATGACACCTACCTTGGGCCAATCATTCACGTAAAACAGGGACAGAAAATTCGAGTGAGGTTTAAGAACCAATTGCCCCGTGAAAGTATAATTCACTGGCATGGTATGCATATCCCCGCTGAAATGGATGGACATCCAAAATATGCTATAGATCAAGGTGAAGAGTATATTTACGAATTTCAGGTAAACAACAGGCCGGGAACATATTGGTTTCATCCGCATCCACATCAAATTACGGGTCCGCAGGTGTATTATGGACTTGCAGGTATGTTTCTTGTTGAAGAAGATAATGCAAAGCTACCGTCAGGAGAGTTTGACAGGCCCCTGATACTTCAGGACAGAACCTTTAACGCAAACAACCAGCTTGTATATCTTGAAGATAACCGGATGGCCCGCATGGAAGGTTTTCTTGGAAACAGGATGTTTGTTAACGGAAAAGTGGAGCGGCAAATGGAAGTAAAAAAGACAGCCTATCGTTTCCGTGTACTCAATGGTTCGAATTCCCGGATTTACAAATTAGCCTGGAGCGATGGCAGTGATATAACGGCTATAGGAACTGGTGGAGGTTTGTTAGAAGAGCCTGCTGAAAGGCCCTATATCATGTTGGCTCCCGGAGAAAGGATAGACATCTGGAAAGATTTTTCCAAAAACCAAACAAACGATAACGTAGTTTTGAAGAGTCTTCCCTTTAATCCCGGAACGAATATAGGTATGGGTGGCATGATGGGCAACAGAAGACAATCAGGCAGAAAAATCGAAAACGGGGCCGATATGGAGTTGTTTACTTTTACGGTAAACGATAAACAAGGACCACAAAAACAACTACCCGGCAGTTTTTCAAAGATTGAAAAAATCAATCCGAAAGATGCTGTTAATGCAAAGGATCCGAAAAGGTTCAACTTTACCTTTCAGAGAATGGAATGGGTCATTAATGGAGAGACTTTTGAAATGAACGAAGTCGCTGACTGGGAAACAGTAAAACTGAATACGACTGAAATCTGGGAATTTATCAATGGAGGTGAAAGTGGTGGCATGGGAAGAATGGGCAATATGATGCAAATGCCTCACCCTGTTCATATCCACGGCTTGCAGTTTCAGATTCTAGGTCGCGATATGTCTGGAGTAGACCGTGCGGTATGGCGAACGGTAAAAGATGGTTTTGTGGATGAAGGCTGGCAGGATACTTTTTTGTTGTTACCAGGCATGAAGACACAGGTTATCATGAGGTTCAGAGATTTTACAGGAAAATACATCTACCATTGCCATAACCTTGAACATGAGGATATGGGTATGATGCGTAATTATGAAGTGATAAAATAATGTATCAAACGAAAAAGAAAGGAAATTTTGTATGTTATTAGAAAGTTTTGGAATGCATGGCTGGGGCATGGGCTGGGGCTGGATTATTGGCCTTATCGTCCTTGGCCTGATTATTTGGATAGTTGTCCGAACTGCCAATCAAAACACCGGAATAAATCAAGCTTCGGAAAAAACTCCGCTTGATATTTTGAAAGAACGATATGCAAAAGGTGAAATTGATAAGGAAGAGTTTGAGCAACGAAAAAAAGATTTAATGTAGAATTTTAGGAAAAAGGCAGTTAGGATTTGTTTCTCTTACCTGCCTTCTGTTTTTACTTAATTTTATTAATTAAAAAAGAAAATAATTTTTTTTTAATATAAAATCTTATGCAACAACACCATCAACATGAAAATAAGAATAGTCACAGCGGGCATGATGAAAGCTCGCATGATACTGAAAGTCATCATGACAGTCATGACCATAGCTCACACGATCATACAGAACACCATGCTATGATGATCAGGGATTTCCGGAAACGATTCTGGATATCCTTGCTTATAACTATTCCTATTCTGGTCCTCTCTCCTATGATACAGGATATAATGGGATATTCGCTTGAGCTATTTCCCGCTTATGATAAATATATCCTTTTTGTTCTTTCAACAGTTGTATTTTTCTATGGTGGCTGGCCCTTTTTAACGGGGCTGGTAAATGAGTTAAAGAAAAAACAACCCGGCATGATGACCCTGATTGCCGTAGCCATTACAGTGGCATGGGGTTATAGCTCTGCCACTACTTTTGGCGTGGAAGGCAGTACCTTTTTCTGGGAACTGGTCACCCTTATCGATATCATGTTGCTGGGCCATTGGATAGAAATGAAATCAGTGCTGGGAGCCTCCCGCTCGTTACAAAAACTGGTGGAGATGATGCCCTCCGAAGCCCATCTGTTGAAAAACGGAGAGACGGTGGACATCAAAGTGGACCGGCTCGAAAAAGATAACAGGGTATTGGTACGGCCGGGAGAAAAAATTCCTGTAGATGGCGAAATTGCTGATGGAGAAAGCCATGTGAACGAATCCATGGTTACCGGTGAGGCCAGGCCTGTCAAAAAAACCAAAGACGATAAGGTTATTGGGGGGACAATAAACGGCAACGGTTCATTAACAGTTATTGTCACACAAGTAGGTGAAGATGCCTATCTGAGTAAAGTCATCAATATGGTGCGTGATGCTCAGAACAAAAAATCAAAAACCCAGAATCTGGCTGATCGCATCGCCTTTTGGCTGACCATTATAGCCCTTACTGTTGGTTTCGCAACACTGGCAACATGGGTGATACTGGGTAAACCTTTTGTGTTTGCCCTGGAAAGGATGGCTACGGTCATGGTCATTACTTGCCCGCATGCCCTGGGGCTTGCTGTGCCTCTCGTAGTGGCTATTTCTACTTCTATCTCTGCACGACGCGGCTTGCTCATCCGAAACCGCACTGCCTTTGAAAATTCACGTAAGATCACATTACTGGCCTTTGATAAAACAGGAACACTTACCAAAGGGAATTTTGGCGTTACCCGTTACGGTTCACTGGACGAAAACCTGAATGACAGTCAGGTATTACGCTTAGCGGGAGCACTGGAAGGAAAATCGGAGCATCCCCTGGCTATAGGCATCATGCAGAAAATAAGGGACGAAAAAATTGAAATTCCCGAAGCAGAGGGTTTTAACGCCATTACCGGAAAAGGAATTGAAGCCAGGGTAGAAAACAAAAACGTTAAGGTGGTTAGCCCGGGTTATGCCGAAGAAAAAGAACTTGAAGTACCGGACAAAGCCTATAAGAACGAAGCGGAAACTGTTGTTTTTGTGATAGTGAATGATAAGCTGGCCGGTTTTATAGCCATGGCTGATGAGATTCGTGAAGAATCTTATGAAGCCGTTAAAACGCTAAGACAAGCCGGTTTAAAACTTTATATGATGACCGGTGATAATGAAAAAGTAGCGAAAAGCGTAAGTGATGAGCTTGGCCTTGATGGCTATTTTTCAAGTATTTTACCTGATCAGAAGCTGGAGAAAGTAAAAGAATTTCAGCAAGAGGGCGAGTTTGTGGCCATGACCGGCGATGGCATCAATGATGCACCGGCGCTGGCTACTGCCGATGTGGGAATTGCCGTAGGATCAGGAACAGATATTGCTGCCGAGACGGCCGATATTATCCTTGTAAACAGTAATCCCGGTGATATCGCTTCGCTTATCCTGTTTGGAAAGGCGACCTACAAAAAAATGATCCAAAACTTTATCTGGGCCACCGGCTACAATGTCGTGGCGATACCCCTGGCCGCCGGTGTGCTGTTTAGTGCGGGAATCCTCATTAGCCCGGCACTGGGCGCCGTGCTGATGAGTTTAAGCACCATTATCGTGGCGATTAATGCGCAATTATTAAAACGGAAAATGAACTAACAAAAAACATCAATAAAAATGGATATCAGTGAAAAACGAACACCCAAAAGAGAAAAATTCCAAAGAGTCCCTCAACCTGTTAAAGGAGAAACCGGTTTGGTGATAGTCGACACAACATGGGGAAAAATCCAACCGATAAAAATAGCTGAAAATGTTCGTACGGTAGATGAATTTGAAGTACACAAATTCCAGGAAAAGGGGCTTCCGATAGTTGATTCCCGTACATCAGATTTTTATGAAAACTCAACTATTGCCGGAGCCAAAAACATTCCTCACAATGAAATAACAGACAGGATGGATGAACTGGACCGCAACAACCCGACTATCTTTTTTTGTAACGGACCGCAATGTCCGCAGTCGCCTACTGCGATTCGTAACTTATTGTCGGCAGGTTACCCTCCTGAAAAGATACTATATTACCGGGGCGGAATGCATGATTGGATAACACTGGGCTTGCCGGTAGTCGAAGGAAAATAATATCACACCTGCCCAGTCTAGTTTACTGCGTTATGTTTGAACGAAAATTGTTCATTTATGAGAGTAAACTGTGTTTTTCTGCAGAATGTCATCTTTTTGGAAAAAGGATGTATAAAATATCTAAAAGAAGTTTTTTAGCGTATAAATAATAATAAATCACTTTGACACTTACAATTAAATTCCTTGTCCATCAAAAACATTACCTTTGACTCATGTCATATTAACTTAAAAAAACGTAAACTTTATGAAAAAAGTAATCTTAATCTTCACTGTTCTGCTATTTTTTATTGCCAGTTGTGGCAATGATAAATCAGGAGAGGATGCTTCATCTTCTCAGGATACAGAAAACATAGAAAACCAAAAAGAAATTGAAGCTACCGATTCCACCATCAATGAGATGGAAAACACTCAAAAAGAGATTGAAGAATCAACACAAAAAGTTGATAAACACATTAATGATTTATAACAAGAAAGGATTAACTTATGAAACGAATAATTATTTATACACTGACAATGATTTCATTTTTGTTTTTTGCAGACAATGCTTATACACAAAGTGAAAAAGGTAAAGGAAAAGCAGAAAAAGCACAAAAAGAAGCAAAGAAAGAACGACCGGCTGAAACTGAAAAAGATCAACAGGAACGGACTAAAAAGACGGATAAGAGAGATAAAAACAAGAGAAAAGATAAAGACAAAGACAAAGATAAAGATAAAGATGATAAGGTAAAGAAGGAGAATAATGGACAGGGCAATGCATACGGAAAAAATAAAGGGGATTTGGAAGGAAAAGAATTTGGACAAGAAAGAGCCCGTCAGGCCAGGTTGAAAAAAGAAAAAAAACGGAAAGAGGTAAAAGCTACCATCAGCAAAGGAGAGAAAAAGGTTCGTGAAGCTCTTGAGAAAACTGAAAATGCAAAAAAAGAACTCGAAAGCAAAAAAGAACGCGGCGAAATTTCTGAAAAGGTCTACAAAAGGAAAAAGAAGGAAATATTAGAGGCTGAAAAAGCGGTTGAAGAGCTTGAAGAAAAGATAAAGAAAGGGAAAGAAACCCTGAATATACCTGAATAACTAAACTTTTCATTGTTTTCGCTTGCTTGACTTTAGGCGTGATAATGCAGGTTAAGCAAACAAATCGCCGGATGATTTCGTTACCATCCTTAAATATACAACTGTTTGCTTATGGGATCGTTATAAGCATAAGTGGCTACATTATGTTGAATTGTAATTATTTGAGCTTATTTTGGCAGGATAGCCGATGTCCTTTTTAGCATATTTTCAATCTACCTTATGACCTTCTAATTGCATTCTAATTTTAGGTTTCAGAATATTATTATGACAGACCCGGGTCTATCTTTCTCCAGATATGCCTTGTATCGACCATGCAAATTTTACAGAAAGCGAGGAATTTGTGATAAAATTTTCGTATATTTACCCTAAATTTAGTCATCAACTCAATCAACTCAATCAACTCAATCAACTCAATTAACTCAATTAACTCAATCAATCTATTTCACTCTACATCAATCTATTTCCAATCCTTACATCAATCAAAACTTTAATATATGAAGACAGCGTTCATCGGAACTTATCCACCACGGGAATGTGGCATCGGCACGTTTACCAACGATTTATACAATGCAATGCGAACCAATCCCTCATCGCATACAATTGATGATGATAGTTATATTATTGCCATCAGTGATCATAACAAAACATACGATTACGGAGATGAAGTAAAATTCACTATCCGTCAGGAACACCAGCGCGATTATTTAAATGCTGCAGACTTTATCAATATCAGCGGAGCTGATGTATGTGTACTGCAGCATGAATTCGGTATTTTTGGCGGAGAAGACGGAGCCCATATATTACCATTGCTTCAGCGTTTAAATATTCCCGTCATCGTGACTTTGCACACCGTTTTAAAGACACCTTCTTTCGGGCAAAAATCAGTGATGCAGCGCATTTGCAATATTGCCCGGAAGGTTGTGGTTATGAGCCACAAAGCCGTTGACTTTCTGACAACCATTTATGATCTGGGTGAAGCTAAAATTGAACTGATAGAACACGGGGTTCCTGACATACAGTTTGATCAGAAAAAAATCAAAAAAGAATTCAACCTGGAAGACAAAAAATTATTGTTGACATTTGGTTTACTGGGACGTAGTAAAGGCATTGAAACAGTGATAAAGGCTTTACCAAAAGCCATTGAGGATCATCCTGAAGTTTTATATATTGTGCTCGGCAAAACGCATCCCAATGTAGTACGAGAGTCGGGCGAAGAATACCGTCATTACCTACGTTCTCTTGTTTCCGAGCTCAATCTGGAAAACCATGTGATTTTTGTCAATGAATACGTCAATCAGCAGGAGTTATTCAAATACCTTTCGGCCTGCGATATTTACATCACACCGTACATAAATGAAGCTCAAATCACCAGCGGAACGCTCACTTATGCAGCAGGCGCCGGGGCGGCAATCCTGTCCACTCCCTACTGGCATGCTGCTGAATTGTTGGCTGAAGGCAAAGGAAAACTTTTTGATTTCAGAGATTCCGACGGGCTGTCGGTTATCCTGGAAAACCTGTTAAACAATCCACAGGAGCTTAAAAAACTCAGAAAACAGGCTCAGGAATACGGACGCAACATCACCTGGCCCAAAATCGGAGAAAAGTATGTTGAAACAGCGAAAGAAATATCCGTTGGTAAATACTACAAAAAGTCCATCACGGAAAAAGACAGATTCAACCCGCAAATCCTCCCTCCTTTTTCGCTGTCACACATCAAGCAACTCAGCGATAACACCGGGATTTTACAACATTCGAAGTTCGGTGTTCCGAATTTAAAAGAAGGCTACTGTCTGGATGATAATGCCCGGGGTTTACTTATGGCAACCATGGCCTATAATCAGAAAAAAGACGAACTGGCAAAGTACCTGTCTCCTATTTATCTGAGTTATATGCACTATATGCAAAATGATGACGGCACCTTCCGGAATTTCTTAAGTTTTGACCGCAGGTTTCTTGACGAAGTCGGTTCGGAAGACTCCTTCGGGCGCGCTGCCTGGGCGCTGGGGTATCTTCTCGGTAACACCAACAGCAATGCCTACTATAAAACTGCTGAAATGATGTTTTATCAGGCATCGCAAAACTTTGAAAAGCTACAATCTATCAGAGGTATTGCAAACACCATGGTAGGCATCAGTCATTATTTGAAATCCAGGCCTTCTGACGAAACAATGCTTAATATTTTAAGAAACCTTACCAATCGTCTTGTTCAACATTACGAAGAAAACAGCGCAACGGACTGGCAGTGGTTTGAACCGTTGCTGGCTTATGACAACGGGATGCTGCCTTTGGCAATGCTTCACGCTGCTGAAATTTTCGGAGAAGACAGAATACGAAAGGTTGCATTGGAATCGTTGGATTTCCTTACCAAAAACACCCTGACGAATGATTATCTTTCTGTGATCGGAAATAAAAACTGGTATCATAAAGGCGGAGAACGTTCTGTTTTTGCCCAGCAGCCTGTTGATGCTATGGCGATGACGCTTATGTACTACCAGGCATTCAGGCTTACACAAAACAAAGAATATCTTGAGAAGTTATTTACAAGCTTTATGTGGTTTCTGGGAAAGAATGAGATTAATGCAAGTCTGTATGATTTTGAAACCAAAGGATGCTACGATGGCTTTGATCAGGAAGGCGTTAACCAAAATCTGGGAGCCGAAAGTTCTTTGGCTTATTTGATTTCTCATCTGGTTACTTTGCAGGCTTTTGAAAAATATGAAAAACACTAATCAAAGAAATCATGCTTATCCAACGTTATACGAACAACCCCATACTGACAAAAGATGACGTGCCCTACCCTGTTGCCACAGTGCATAATGCCGCCGTTGTCAGGCACAAAAATCAGTATATCATGATATTCCGTTCACACAAACAGAACGGCAGATCGATCCTCGGAAAGGCAATTAGCGATGATGGCTTCCATTTTAAGGTTGACAAGCAACCCTTTATGGAGCCTGCTGCAAGTGGAACTTTTGCAGAATATGAAAGATTTGGTGTGGAAGACCCACGTATCGTTTTTATTGACGGCGAATACCTGATAACCTATACGGCCTATTCTCCTCACGGTGCTCGCGTAGGGCTTGCCAAAACAACTGATTTTAAAACAATACAACGTTTTTCGCTGATCACTCAGGCGGACTACCGTAATGTGGTGATCTTCCCGGAAAAGTTTGATGGCTTGTATGCACGCTTAGACCGTCCGCATTCCGACATTTCAGACTGGTCAATATGGATATCTTACTCCCCAGATTTACGGCATTGGGGAGACTCAAAACGCATTATTGCGCCGGAAACGTACCACTGGGATGAGATGAAAATCGGTCCCGGCGCTACGCCGGTAAAAACGGCACAGGGCTGGTTGAATATCTATCATGGTGTTTTTGCTACCATGAGCGGCAGCGTTTACCGGTTGGGTGTTGCTTTGCACGATCTGAAGGACCCCTCAAAAGTTATTGCCGTCGGGGATGAATGGATTTTACAGCCCGAAGAAGAATACGAGCGAACCGGTTATGTTCCGAATGTTGTTTTTAGCTGCGGCGCTGTTCCTGAGGAAGACGGCACAATAAAAATATACTGGGGAGCTGCTGATACGGTGATGTGCGCAGGTACTGCCAAAATTGATGAATTGGTTGCCCATTGTCTAAAGAATCAACGCCCGGCCCTCAATATTTCTTCATAAACATCGATATAAGCATCGATCATCTTCTCGCGGCTGAAGTTTTCAACCGCATGCTTGCGGGTTTCCTTCCGGTCTATCGAAGGAATATTTTGAACAGCTTCACCGGCTTGTTCCACAGAATGAACCAAAAATCCCGTTTTGCGATCCAGAATAAGTTCTTTCATAGAACCCTTTTTAAAGGCAATGACGGGAGTACCGCAAAACATGGCTTCGGCAACGCTTAAACCAAAGGGCTCTTCAAAATGAACAGGATGCAAAAGTGCAACAGCATTTCCAAGTATAGAATTTCTTTGTCCTGGTCCTACATTTCCTACATAGCGGATGTTTTCATTCAAGTAAGGCTTTACTTTTTCATTATAATACGTTTCATCTTGTATCAAGCCCGCAATAACCAGTTGCTTATTTGTTTTTTGGGCAATCTGTATAGCTTCATGTGTCCCTTTATCCGGGTGTATTCGTCCGAAAAACAACAAATAATCTCCGGGTTGATCATTGAAGGTAAAATCGTCCACACAAATGCCATTGTATATTGTTCTTATGTAATCCAGTTCAGAGCTTCTGTCGGAATCACTGATAGACACATAAGACGTGCTCTTGTTGTATTTTTTATAGACCGGTAATATCGCCGGTGATGAAAAGCCGTGGATGGTTGTCAGCATAGGTGTTGTGATGAGCCCGGAATATGTCAGCGGCAAAAAATCATAGTTGTTATGGATCAGGTCAAACTGATGAGCCTGCTCCATTAAATGACTGATATGAAGACTTTCCCACACTTTGGGGTCGATTTCCGGGTTATTGGCGTAAGGCTGCTCGCAAACAGCTTTCAGCTTCGCTTTTGTAATGGAGTTTGCAGTAGCAAATAAAGTTACATCAACACCTTTTTCCACGAGACCTTCGGTGATGTTGGAAGCCACCTGTTCCCAGGGTCCGTAGTTTTCCGGTGGTGTTCGCCAGGCGATCGGTGCTAATACGGCTATTTTCATGAGACTGTTAAAGATTGATGCAGATTGATTGAGATTGATTAAGATTGATGGGATTGATGGGATTGATTTTATGTTTTCAATGCTTGCAGGAGCTCTTTCAGTTTGACGGTGGCGTAGGTAGAGGCATAATCCGACATGGCATAGGGAATAATCAAATCGCCATTGTGTATCATAGAGCCGCATGAGTACACCACGTTAGGCACATAGCCTTCGCGTTCCTCATCATTCGGTGATAGCAACGGACTGGTTAAGCGGCCGATTTCTTTGGTCGGATCGTCAAGATCATAAAGAACGGCACCCAGGACATACTCGCGCACGGGGCCGACTCCGTGGGTAATAACCAGCCAGCCTTCCTCCGTTTCTATGGGCGAGCCGCTATTACCGACTTGTATGAATTCCCATGGATACTGGGGTTTCTGTATACAGGTCGCTTCCCGCCAGATGTTGATGTTGTCCGAAAAAGCGAGGTAATTGTTGACCCCGTCAGTCCGGCATAAAGCAGCATACTTTCCGTTTATCTTTCGCGGAAATAATGCCATGCCTTTATTTTGGGCCAGTTCTCCATGGATAGGTGAACACTTAAAATGATAAAAATCTTTGGTCTCTAAAAGTTTGGGCAAGATAGTGCTTCCGTCAAAGGCTGTATACACGGCATAATAAGTGATCTCCCCGTCATCATCCACAAATTTAACAAAACGGGCATCCTCTATTCCGTTTTTTTCGGTTTCGGAAATGGGGAAAATGACCCGCTCGGAAATAGCTGAGTCCAGAGAAAAATCTATCTCATAATGAGACAACGCCAGCCACATAATCTGATTGATGGCCAGTTTCTTATCATGAGTTAGCTGATTTTCCATGCGCACCTGATCCACAGCTTTTTTTAGTTCCCCATACGTAAATTCTTCCCCTAATTTTTCAAGAACATCCCCGGCGTATTGCTTGGAATCTTCTTTACATATCTCATTGAGCTTTCTGCGGAATGTTTTTTGAGTATAAATCCGTCTTCTAATACGCTCTGCTTCAGCTAACATCCCTCCCACCGGCTCTACAGTCAGGTTGCTGTCTTTATCCAGCACGGCTGAGCGAAAAACAATGGAAGAAATATGCCCTTCGCCGGTAGCCCGGAAGCTTATAATTACCCGTTTTTCGCCCGGTCCTAATTCCGACTGATAAGGGTCTTCCACAATAGAAGGATTGAAAAAAGCCGCTGACTCAATGGAATATTCCATAGTAAAATAAGAACCCAGCAGCACTTGCTGTGCTTTACTTAATCCGCCGGGATCAATATCCATATCTTTAAACAGATGCTCCACCTTGTTAAAGTGCTTCTCAAATATAGCAGATATATTCCTGTGCCGAGTCGAAAAAGCCCTAAGGACCTGATTTAAAGATTTGTTTATCTCTTCTTCCGGCATTGCCAAAACCTGCCGGATAATTTGTTTGCTCCGTTCATCGGTAGTGTATAAAAACCGGGCAATTACTCTGCCCGGATCCGGTAAAAATTGGGTTGCTCTCCGGTTTACTTCAACTTGCATAAATTTCTTAATTATTAATAGAATTGGTAAAAGTACATCATATTTGCCGTAATATTACCCATGGATTATAAAATTTGATGTTTCCATCATAAAAATGAGATTTTGGTCTTAAAATGAGTCCTTTATTTGTTTACCCCGAATTAATAATTTATGAGTCCGCTCAAAAAAACACCCCGTTTATTACACCGCTGAAAATCAAATGTGACCTTTTTATACTGGACCTATTTATGCAATCTGTTAAGCTGCCGCCTGATCAAAAGTTAGTTCTGAATCAATATTCTTTTGCTTGCAACCCCTTCATTGGTCTGTATGATAAGAAAGTACACTCCGGATTCATAAGTAGAAACATTGACGTCTGCATTTTTCTTCCGGATACTTTTTTCCAGAACTTTTTGACCCTTCAGGTTATATAGCTCAATGGATTTTATATGAATTCGTTCCGAGGCTATTGTCAGGTTTGTGGTTGCAGGATTAGGAAATACTTTAAATTGACCGCTGAATCTTTCATTAATATTACCGGCCATCTTTACGGTATATAGTTTGATATCATCAATCATCCACCCTTCTTTTCCATTATCTACACTATCGCTGACAAAGTTAAAACGAACCCTCATAGTATCCGGGTACATTTTTTTTACCGCCTGTAAATACCAACAGAAAATTGTCTTTTGCCAACCCGCTGAATGACCGGAATAACCAGGTTGACCATTAAAAAGTGTGTCGCCAGGTGAATATAAATTCGTGTCATAACTATTTATATACCCCGGAAATATTCCGTAATTCATAAACTCATAATATACCGTATCATGAATAATATTATTCCAGGTTGCTCCATCATCCCATGAAACTGAAATATACCCACCATCCAATGAGTCGGTATCGAATTTATGTTTCATTTCAAAGAATATGATAAACGGAAAATAATCGTTATTAAACTCTCCCACATAAATATCAAACCATGAGTAATTATTTGCCGGATAAGCATTTACTGTGTCAGTGACAATAGCATTTACTGGCGAATAAGCACTATCAAAAAAAGTCTTTTGAGGTTTTCCGATTTGCCAAATATTCTGCGCAGAAGTGTCCACCTTCAAATAGACGCTGCTTGTATCAAACTGAAAGAACTGCCATACGGAATCAGCTCCGGGTTTAACCTGAGCATTGAGCATCATAATCAGCATTACAAAAAGGCTGCTAAAAATTATTTTTTTCATTTTGACTAATCCTCCATGATTATTGTTCTGTGTTCTTTGTTCCGTGTTGTGCTTGCCTCGCTTGTCCCGTTGATTTTATTCCAATCAACCGGGATGAAACGTGAGGGATGAGCATGTTTCAACGGGGTTCGCTTTTCTCTATGTCTCTTCGTTCTCTTCGTTCGCTCAGTCGCTGAAGAAGTCGCTTAAGAATTGACATCCTCACCCCCGGCCCCTCTCCATGCTGGAGAGGGGTGTGGGGTGAGGATGTAACCGCTGAAATTAAACACGCCAAACCGGCGTTTTCTCAATTCTACCATAATCCCGTACATACGGCATTTTTTTATGTAATTAACAGATAATCAATACTCATCTCTCATCTCTTAGTCTCTTCGTTCGCTAATCCCGATAGCTATCGGGACGCTTAAGTCGCTCAGTTCGCATCAACGCCAACTCGCTCTTCGCATTTAATCATCCTCCTTTGTGTCGAAAAAATTGTCGCCATGGAGGTTTCATATTTAGCATAAACATATTCCAAACAAATATAATGTAAAAAAGGTGACTTTCAAAGTATAACCAGGGTTAAATATTTTTTTGGAGGCCTCATTCAAAAAAAACATAAAGTACAAGCGATAATGTATAAAACAAAAGCTTATAAGCCATGTCATGCAACTTATAAGCTTTTATCTTGTGTTCGATTAAACTTATTTTTTAAAGACTGATCATCACCCCTACATTAACACCCAAGCTTCCATAAGGAAATTTTCCCCTTAATGCTTTGCGTGGTTCCGAATCCGGTGGTGTTTCATCACTATTAGTCGTATAACTATCAACAAAATTTATTTTCTTTTCACGGGTTGTTAACTCTGATAACTGATCCTCACCGTTTACAACATATTCTGTTGTTTCTCCTTTGGTTGGAGCATAAGATAAATTTATCATTTTCAGTTCGCCGAAAAGATACATGTTTTCTTTAAAGTTATACATGACACCGGCACCTGAGGATAATCCCACTGCTAATCCTCCTTTAAATTCCTGTTTCGTTTCTATTATTGAAGGATTAATGCCACTAAAATCTTCTTTAGTTTTATACAGGATTTTACCTACTCCGACGATCATGCCAAATTTCATATAAGGATTAAACTTCTCAAATCCCGGAGCTACAACAACGGAAGGATTAAATTTTAACATATTTGACGATAAAGTATAATCCTCTGTATTATAGTACGATCCGTATTTGTATTCTCTTGTTGCTTCATATTGGCTTCCTGCAAGATAAGAGATAGTGATTTCGGCTCCAAAGTTCTCATTAAACATATAGCCATAAGTTCCGCCAATATCCAACCCTTTACCTAATGAAACATTTACTTGTTCATATTTAGTGGAAAGGCTTCCGTCGGACTCTTCTTCAGTGAAACGATTTGAAAAGTCAACATCAAGAAAATTGATATTCTGAGAACTCATACTTATTCCATATCCGGTGTTTATAGTAAAGTATGATCCCTGGGCAAGAAGGTTCGTTGTAATAAAACTAATTACAAAAACCAATACAATTTTTTTTGTAACTAATCAGTCTGCAAGTTAGCAATAATTTTTAGAGCTGATAAAACCCCTTGCCCATTTTTAAGACTTGTATCAGTAATTGATCGCAAAACTGCGAAAGCATAAGCTCCATCAGGTGATTTGAATTGCCCTG
>JAIPBW010000005.1 GCA_021738505.1 Bacteroidales bacterium
GTCGTGTCACTTCTTCTCGCAAGTGGTCATCTGGTATTAAATCTTTTAATTTTCTTTTTTCTTTTTTGCGTACCATATTTTTCAAAGTTAAAATTCTTATTTTAATTTAACTTTGACACACTTTTTTAAACAGTCTCAACCTTTACTCTGATCTTTATCTTACTAATTGCAATACAACCAGTTATTGCCCAGATTGTTCCTTCTTCCTGTGAAGCTCCGGACAGTGTCAAAGAAAAATACGTAAATGATGCTGATCGTATGGCGCTTCGCTATATTTACAGACATAATCTCCCGGACACTTCTAAGCCCGAAATACCGAAACAATACTCCCATCCTTTTCTGGATGCCTTGATCGCTGTTTATAATGCCAATGGTTTAGCTGAAAGCGATACGGTAACTAAAATACATAAACTGCATACCTTCCCTGGTTATGATTTCTATCATAATCAGCACAGCTATCTATTGGATAAATTTAGAATTTCTTCGGATACAGTAACTCCCTGGATGCAAAAACTCCAAAACCATATCCTGACAACGGGACATCCGTTAATCGACTCTTTAATAACAACCTACGGCTTGACCATCGATGATCTGAACTCCATGTTTGGAAATAAAATGGTTAGATTCCAAACAGATACAAACTACAATATTCCATACATTATTAAGGATCTGGATACGATCTCAGGAATGGATTTCGCGAGTACCATCTCTTACATGATGGAAACAAATAATATTTATGTTACAGATTATTCTCCGGCTTCAAGCGTTATTAGGTTGCTCTATTCTCGCGGCTGGGGTGATTGCCCAAGTGGGTGCATGTATCGCAGATATTGGGAATTTAAGGTTTATCTGGATGAGTGCTCTGTGAAATTTGTTACAAGTTATGGTGATGATATTACATCAATGACAGATAACCAGACCGCCAGCAAAAAACTTTTCCCGAATCCTTTCACAGATGTTATCCAAGTGGAAGGCATAAATGAAGATTTTGATTATATGATTTTTAATAATACCGGACAACAAGTATTGAAAGGCTATTCCAGTGATCAAAAAATCAAAAACCTGGATTGGATGTCCCCGGGCTCCTATGTTCTCCGCATTCAAACCAGCGATCAAGTGATAACAAAGAAAATACTGAAGCAATGATGTTTCTTGTTCTGGATATTAGCTTGTTATGTATTGCCGGCTAAAAATCAAATGTAAAAAAATATTCGATCCTGGATCAAAATTCTTTATTATCTATTTGCTATTATCAAAATTCTTATTTATTTTTGGCTTTATTAAATCATTCAATATCAAACCTATGAAAACTTTTACTTTTAAGATTATGTTGATTGCAGCATTCATCCTGGCAATTTTTTCCTGTGAAAAGGAGGAAACAGATAACCCCGGAGGAAGCAATAATAATTCCGGAGATGAAACACCCGATTATTATGTCAAATATCAGGAGGAATATTATGCAATTGATAAAATAATTATTCTTTGGGATGACTGGGGTTATTCAAGTTCAGGGATTGCCACTTACACAGTCCACATGGTTTCCGAAAGTGTAAATTATGATACGTGGTTGGAATCGCTAACAGGAGAGGGAAACGGTTTAGAATTCCATCTTAATAACGACACTTTAAATGACTTTTATAGGCCACACTATCAATTTGATACGACTGGAAACACAATCGAAGCCGGAGAAATACACGAAGCAGTATTTTTACAAGATGCCGACTTCTTTATGGATGAAGCAGAAAATACCACATATATTGATAAGGGTGAATGTGAAATCAGTGATGAAGGAGAAGGCAATTATGAATTCAATGTAGAATTCTACACCCAAGAGAATAATGAGAAAGTTGAGGCTTACTATAAAGGTTCTGTACAAATGCATAAAGATAATTAATAATTTGGCTTTAACCTTTATTATTCATGTATTAAGTTTAGGTCAGATGCAACCCCACCGAAAAGGCGGGAGAAAGTCGCAGACAGAGTAGTCTATTTCCTCGCATTTATCGAGGGCTTTCCCTATCTCATCGGTAGAACTGATATTCTAAAATTAATACAGGATAGATGTTTTTAACCAGAAAGATTCCTTAAGCTTGAGCCGGATCATTGAATTAGACACTAAGCATCCTGTTAAGCCAGGTGTTCCATTCCCCTGTCCCTGTTCCTTGCGTAGCTGATGTTTCAAATAGTTGAACCTGCGGGTTTAGTTCATATATATCTTTAACAAAATTATCTTTCTCAAAAGATGTATAAGATAACAGATCCATTTTGTTTAATACGACAGCTTTGGCTTTTCTGAACAACATGGGATATTTGGAAGGTTTATCATCTCCTTCAGTAGTACTCAAAACAGCAATGCAATATCCTTCACCCAGATCAAAGCCTGTGGGACAAATTAAGTTTCCTACATTCTCCACCAGTATAACATCCAGCGATTGCAGATCCAGTTGGCGGAAAGCATTCCGGATGCTGTTGGAATCAAGGTGGCATGCTCCTTCCGTGTTAATCTGAACTATAGGAATACCGAACTTCTGCAACCTTTCAGCGTCTCTGCTGGTATATGCATCTCCTTCGATCACTGCAACTTTCATTGTTTTTTGCAATTCAGGGATGGTTTGTTCAAGCAAGCTGGTTTTCCCTGCTCCGGGCGAACTGATAAAATTTAACATTTTTACATTATGTTCATCAAGCAGGTTGCGATTTTCTTCCGCCTGATCCTTGTTCTTATCCAGAACATTTTTTAAAACTTTGATTTCCATAGTTATTCTCCTTCTATACTTTTAATGTTTAATTCGGTTCCCTGGACAATGTTGGTATCTTTACTTCCGCAATATGGACAAGATAACTTCATGTCAGCAGAAGTAAAAATATGATGACATTCATTGCATTTGAGCTTAACGGGTAACCAGTTCAATTTCAGACTTGCTTCCCCTGCTGTTGTTCCTTGTTTGGCTGCGTCAAAGCCGTGCTGCATAATGGATTCATTTAAATGTTGCATTTTGCCTACATCCAGGTTAATGACCGTGATGCGGGAAAGCTTGTTTTCCCTGGCTACCTGCAGGGATATTTCCATAATATTTTCAATAACCGTCAATTCGTGCATATCTTTAGCAAATTCTGGGCACTTTCTCCGCCACTGGAGGTTCAATAATGCGTTTTCCACCCACAGATGTTTCCATGACAATTCCTCCCGGATGCTCAGCCGTGATCTCCCCGATCCTTGCTGCATTTCGTCCATGCTCGTGGGCTTGCATCAGGGCAAGTGCTTTACCTGCTTCTTCCGGAGAAACCACAAGGATACATTTCCCCTCATTGGCAAAATGCAGGGGTTCATAGCCCAGTGTCTCACAAAAAGCCGTTACCGGATCGCTAAAAGGCAACCATTCTTCCCGGATTTCCACGCCCTGATTTGTCATATCGGCTATTTCCTGTAGGATACCGGCAAGTCCTCCACGCGTAATATCTCTCATAAACCGCACAGACGAGCATTGCTCCAGCAGGCTACCAACCATCCCATTGAGCGAAGCACAATCCGAAATGAGCGGCGAAGTTTCAAACAAACTTTCCCGGGCATTGATAATTGCCGCTTCATGATCACCCAAAGAACCATTGACTAGTATTACATCTCCCTTACAAATTAATTTTCCTTCAGCCAGGCCTGAAAATTTGTTATCCACAAACCCTACTCCGCTGGTATTGATATACATGCCGTCTGCCTGGCCTTTTTTTACTACTTTTGTATCCCCGGCCACAACATTCACCCCGGCTTTATCAGCTTCCTTTTTCATGCTTTTTACAATTTTCTGCAAAACATCCAAAGATAACCCTTCTTCCAGGATAAAACCTGCCGTAAGATAAACCGGCCGTGCACCAGCCACCGCCAGATCATTAACGGTACCGCAAACCGCAAGTTTTCCCAGATCGCCACCGGGAAAAAACATTGGGGTAATCACGTACGAATCTGTTGTAAAAGCAATATGCTCCTTTTCAGATTTGAAAACAGCGCTATCGCCTTCGGCTTTTAACCATCTATTATCCAAAATCTTCGTAAACACTTCATTGATGAGTTCACGCGTCATAAGTCCTCCGCTACCATGGCCCAATTCAATTTTGTGTTTCATAATTCCGGTATTTATAATGTGCCTGACAACTTCCTTCTGCAGATACCATGCAAGCTCCAACAGGATTTTGAGGTGTACACAGACTGGCAAACAAGGTACAACTTTCAGGTTGTTTTTTTCCTTGCAGGATTTCTCCACAAATGCATTTCCCGTTTTCCGTTTTTTGGGGAGTAGGAATGGTAAACTTCAGCCCGGCATCCCAGCCGGCATATTCGGGTCCTGGCTGCAACCCGCTATTGGGCAGATTGCCAAATCCGCGCCAGGAATCATCAGCCCTCACAAAAACATCATTCATGATCGCTTTGGCTTTTGGATTTCCTTCGGGGCGCACTGCCCGTATATATTGGATCTCTGTTTTAAAATTACGATTATTTATTTGTCTGACAAGCATTAATACAGCTTGTAGTATGTCGGTTGGTTCAAAGCCGGCAATAACCGTTGCCACGTTGTATTTTTCGGGGAATACATGATAGATGCCACTACCAGTAATTGTACTAACATGTCCCGGACATATATAACCATTAAGTCTGACCCCTTCATTGATCACAGCTTGCATAGCCGGAGGCATAAGCTTATGCGCACTCAATAGGGAAAAATTGTTTTGGTTTGCGCTTTTTGCTTGTCTTAAGGTAACAGCTGAAGAAGGAGCTGTAGTTTCAAATCCGATAGCCGGGAATATCACCTGCCGGCCCGGATATTGTTTGGCCAGGTCCAGGGCCTGCATGGGAGAATAAACAACCCGGATATCTGCTCCCTCCTCGCGGCAGACCTGCAGGCTTTTTTCTGTGCCGGGCACTCTCAAAAGGTCTCCGAAAGTAGCAATGATCATGTCCTTATATCCGGCCAGGGCAATTATTTTATCAATATACGATTGATCACTGACACAGACCGGACACCCCGGCCCGGACAGTAACCTGATCTGATCAGGTAAAAGCGATTGCAAACCATGCCGGCGTATGGCATGGGTATGGCTGCCGCAAACTTCCATAAGATGATAACTTCCCGTAGCTTCGGCATGAATAGCGTCCAGAAGTTTTTCAACGCGTTGTTTATTCCGGTATTCAGTTATATATTTCAAATTATTTCCCTTTTTTTGCCCGGTTCATTTCGTCAATAAGTTCCAGCGTTTCCAATGCATGCTGTTCGCTAATCTTTTGAATTCCAAAACCGGCATGCAGTAAAACATAATCTCCCACAGCGGCTTCGGATATCAGGCTGATATCTGCCTGATAACGATTTCCGCCAACAGAGACATGAGCTTTTGGGCCGTTGATCTTTTCGATCCTGGCCGGAATACTTAAACACATATATTTTTAGTTTTTTTTCCTGTTATTGCCAGTTGTCCTAAGGCAATTCCTCCATCATTACAGGGGACTTTGTGGTTCATATAAACCGAAAAACCCTTCCGGGACAGACGGGCTTGCACCTTTTCTGTAATTATCCGGTTTTGAAATATGCCCCCTGACAATGCGACTTTTTTCAATCCGGATTTTGCCGCTGTTCTTTCTGCTCCGTCACAAATCATTTCTACCACTGCGTTATGAAAACGTCCGGAAATGATTTCCGGAGCAAAATGATCCAGCAAATCTTTCACTACGGAACGGATAAGCGGTTCGTAACGATATTCACCATTATAAAATGGCAGGTGGTAAGCCTCCGTATCGTGTGTATGGATATTTTCCAGTTTTACCGGTCCTTCGCCGTCAAAATCGGCAATATGTACAAGATTGACCAGTGCAGCCACCACATCAAATAACCTGCCCATCCCGCAGGATTCATGAATGTTTAAGCGTTGATTCAGTGCTTTGATAAGCATACGCTGCTTAGAGATATCAACGTACTGATGAAACAGCAAAGGCAGATTCAGATACTCTTCTCCCAAAGCCTGATGCATTGCTGCAACTGCTGTACGCCATGGTTGCCTTATCGCCTTTTCTCCTCCTTGCAGAGGAATATATGCCAGATGATATAACCGTTGGTAATGCTGCAGATCACAAATTAAAAATTCGCTACCCCAGATTTTCCCGTCATCCCCAAAGCCGGTGCCATCCATTGCAATCCCGATCACGTTCTCATCAAGTCCATGCTCAGCCAATACGGACGCAATATGGGCATGATGATGCTGTACAGGAATGAGGCCGGCATGTGGATGCTCCCGGGCAAGTTTCTTTCCATATCTGGAAGAGTGATATTGCGGATGCGTGTCAATTGCAATGCTATGGGGAGTAACACGAAACAGCTTCTTAAAATTGTTGATCGTGGTTTGAAAATGCATAAAGACATCGAAATCTTCCAGGTCTCCTATATACTGGCTCATTATTGCCCTATAGTCTTTCCCTGTGCAAAAAGCGTTTTTCAGGTCTGCTCCCATAGCCAGGATCCCTTCCACCGGAATATCCAGTGAAACAGGTTCCGGAACAAATCCCCGGGCTCTGCGTACGATCACAGGAGTACCGGCTTTTTCCATTATGATGGAGTCATCTTGTTTGTTTTGGATAGCCCGGTCATGGGAAACCACAGCATCACAAGAACTGCTTTCAAGCAGCTTCAAAGCAGTTTTATTGTCCGATATCAGGGGTTGCGCCTTTAAGTTGGCACTGCTGAAGACAATTGCCGGAGTGTGTATATTTTCCATGAGCAGGTAATGAAAGGGCGTATATGGAAGAATCGCTCCCAGAGTGGTAAACCCACGGTTAACCTCTTCAGAAGGAGGATAGATGGAATCCAGGATTACGATCGGGCGTCTCCAACTCCTTAACAATAACTCCTGCGAACTATTTACCCGGGCATAGTCTTTTAGTGTGTTCAGATTCCTGAACATCACGGCAAAAGGCTTGGACTGTCGCTGTTTTATTTTTCGAAGTCGTCGAACGGAAGCTTCATTTTTAGCGTCACAGATTAAATGAAATCCTCCTGTTCCTTTAATTGCAATGATTTTGCCTTGCGAGAGGGCAGAAGAGAGGTTCTGAAGTATGCGGGAAAAGCAGCTTTCTTTGTTGTCCTTTGTAGTCCATTGATATTGCGGCCCACAGTGCATACAAGATACAGGCTGAGCATGAAACCGCCGGTCGGTTATATTTTCATATTCTTTTCTGCACTCCGGACACATCTCAAACAGTTTCATACTGGTATTTTGTCGATCATAGGGGATATCCCGGACAATGGAAAACCTGGGTCCACAATGAGTACAATTTGTAAAAGGATAATTCAACCGGCGGGGTTGCTTTTTTATATCCTTTAAACAACCGGGGCAAACAGCAATATCCGGAGATATATTGGTGATTCTTTCTGTACCATTCAGGCTGGGTTTTATCTCAAATGCCGAAAACATCTTAACCGGGACTGATGTATCTTCCAGCCCGGTTATTGCAGATGCTTCCGGAGCATTGGAAACCAAAACATCCATAAATTTCTTACAGCTGTCCTCAGTACCTTCGATATGTATCTCCACGCCACCGGTATGATTGCGCACCCATCCTTTCAGGCCCATCCGGCTGGCCTGCCGGTAGATAAAAGGACGAAATCCAACGCCTTGTACCAATCCGGTAACTTTAATATGTTTAGCTATATTCTCCATGCTTTCTCTTTTGTTTGGTATGATAAATTACTTGTTGCAATTCATCAACCAGCCGAACATTAGATACATATACATTATCCGGGACTTTCAGATTTACGGGGGCAAAATTCAGAATACCCCGTATTCCGCATTGGATCAACTGGTCACAGACAGATTGAGCAGAAAATGCCGGAACCGCTAATATGGCCACATCAATTTTATAGTTTACAACGATTTCCCTGCATTTTTCCATAGGAAATACCGGAATGGAAAATTTTTTTCGTTGTATAGCCGGATTCAAATCAAAAGATGCTATAATCTGTATGTTGTGTTTTTCAAAATCCTTATTTTGAATTATGGCTTTTCCGATGTTTCCCATTCCCGCCAAGATTATCCGGTCACGTTCCTTATTTCCGAAATAGGCATTGATCGCCTGAAGGATGGTATCAATATCATAACCTCCACGCCGTTTACCTTTCACCTGAAGTCGCGACAGGTCTTTACGAATAAGTGAAGCACTATGACTGGTTTCACCGGCCAAAAGATGAGAATAGACATCATTTAAACCAACTTTTTTCAGATGAGTTAAACTTAATCGGTATGTTAGTAGTCGTTTCGTAAAATCAGTAGAATACATGTATCTGAAATATGGTTAAATTGCTCTACCTGTTTATATTGTTTTTGGCCGGAATTCCTCTTTTTTGTATTGGTCAAAATGGTGAAATTTTGAATGAGCCCCGATATCAACGGGAGGACAAAATAACAGGATGAAAATCACAATTGTATTATCGAATTTGTTCAATTGATCACAATAATTACTTCCATTAAGATAAGTTCAAATATAATATATACATGTCCAAAAATCAAGACATTTCTATAACTCCCTGTTATAACTAAAAAAACCCATTAGTGATATTGAGTCTAAATAAAAATCAAGGTAAATAACCCATAGTTTTCTCGGTAATCTTGACAAAGCTTTTGATATTGTGTAACTTTGTGTTGAGATGAAAATAACAATAATATTATAATGTCATTTTTATTCTAAATAATATTATTGTACTTGAATACTACACGAACGACTATATCATACTATGGAGACACTCGTTGCCATTACAAAAAGCAATTGGAAATCTGCACTCATTAATCTTATCGATGAGTACGTTGTTTATGCTCCTTACCGTTTTTGGAACCAATTAGAATACGGTCGGGTTACAAAGGATAACATAGGCGATATTGTTTATAATCAACCCAAACCATCATCCCCACTTAAGAGCTTATTCCTCCCGATACGCGAAAATGTAGTAAATTCTTCACAACCCGCTCAAAAACGAATTATCATGGGTGCGCCTGCTTGTGATTTAAGTGCACTTTCTATACTTGATGAGATTTACCTCAACCATGATTACCCGGACCCCAATTACATGAAGTATAGGGAAAACACAATATTAATCGGATTTGACTGCCACACTACCAATGAACATTGTCATTGTACCAGTTATGGTTTTCATCCTTATCCAACAGAAAATAGTGATCTTGTCATTTCATTGATTGATGACAATTTTTTAATCTCAGCACAATCCGATAAAGGATTATCTTTTCTGGAAAAATATTTAAGCAATGAAGAGCAAGCCCCTGATGAGCAGAAAGAAAAAGCTACAGAGATTAGAGAAAATATTGAACACGATCTGAGGGAGAAGAACAAAGATTTACCTGATTATGATAAAACAGGTGAGGTGGTTATGCAGTGCGGTGATGATATCTGGGATCGTTATTCAGACACGTGTGTTTCCTGTGGTGCATGTTCGGCTATTTGTCCTACCTGTTCCTGTTTTCTTTTAATTGAGCGCCCGGAGTTTGAAAAAGTACGCAGCCTGGACACCTGTCAGTATCCCGGTTTTGAGCGTGTCGCCGCCGGGGAAGATCCGTTACGGCCTTTACCTAAACGATTTCGAAATCGATATATGTGTAAATACGTCTGGAAACCTGAAAAATTTCAATCCAAAGCATGTACGGGTTGTGGAAGATGTATCGAAGCATGTATTGGCGAGATAAATAAAAACGATCTATTTAAAGAGCAATTCAAAAACTTAAGCATAGAAGCATGAACACTGCTACTCTGGATCTGTATACACCTGTAAAAGCTACTCTAACAAAGGTAATAGAGGAATCTCCTACTATTAAAACTTTTGTTCTGAAACCGGAACAAGAGTTTCATTTTAAAACCGGTCAATTTATTGAGCTGGCTATGGAGGGTATCGGAGAAGCACCTTTTACTCCTTCTTCATCACCCCTGGTCAGTGATCAAATAGAAGTAACAATCATGAAAGCCGGTTTTGTCACGGAAAAGATCCATAAACTCAGTGAAGGCGCAGTGTTAGGCATCAGAGGGCCTTACGGCCGCGGATATCCTTTAGAAGAAATGTACGGAAAGCAAGTACTTGTAATGGGAGGAGGTTGTGGGTTTGCTCCTATACGCTCCCTGCTTTACAACCTGGAAGCAGAAAAGGATAAGATCAAAAAGCTTACTTTTTGTTATGGATCAAAAACACCTAAGGATTGCATTTACAAAGACTACATCGATCATTTACGCGCTGTTGACAAATTCGAAGTGTTTCGTAGTGTTGATAAGGCTGATGAAACATGGGAGGAAAGAGAAGGTGTCGTCACCAATCTGCTCGATGAAATCAAGATCAATGTGGAAGAATCCGTTGCCGTAGTCGTCGGCCCACCAATAATGATGAAATTTAGTGTGCAGAAATTATTGGAACTCGGGTTCCCCGGGCATAAAATTTTGCTTTCACTGGAGAAAAATATGTCGTGTGGTCTTGGAAAATGCGGCCACTGCATGATGGGAAAATATTTTGTCTGCAAAGACGGACCCGTATTCACTTATGAAGAAATCAAAGATCAACCGGATATATGGAAATAACATTGTGATTTATGAGCAAGATACTGATAGACCTGATCAAATACCGTGACTGTGTAGTTTCCGGCTGCGATAAAAAATTACCGGAGGGCATAATCAGCACTTTTCCTGAGCGTGACGGGCTGAAGCCCATTCGGGAAATGGCCGTATTTGCTTTTTCCTGTCGTCGATGCGAAGATGCTCCGTGTATAGAAGTCTGCCCGGAAGAGGCATTAAAAAAAGACCAAAATGGCATGATCATACGCTCAACAAACCTTTGTGTTGCATGTAAATCTTGTGTTTCTATATGTCCTTTTGGAACTATGATGACTGACTTTTATGAATACAAACGGGATGAGTCAAGGTATTTTGACTTAAATAAGTCTTCTGAATTAGAGCAGTTTATCAATGAAAGTCCGGAAGGCTTTGTGCAATACACAGAACAAGACAAAGACGAGGATAATAATATTTTTGAATTAATGCCAGGGGTTTTGGTCTGCGACCATTCCTGGGAAGAACTCAAAAAGCTTAAGTGATATGGCTGAGCAACTTTTTTACTTCTTTATCTATCCGGGAATGTTGTTTGCCGGAATTATCGGGATAATCTTTGCCTGGGCAGACCGTAAGGTAACTGCTCGCGTACAGTTCCGGCAAGGTCCACCGGTATTGCAACCATTTTATGATTTTATCAAGTTGCTTTTGGTCAAAGAAACCATCCTTCCCAAAAATGGCTCCGTCATATTTTTCCTGCTTGCTCCTGTATTGGGTTTATTTGGAGCTACTGCCGCTGCAGTGATTATTTTAATGCCGGCTCTGGGGCTAACTTCCGGTTTCCGGGGAGATATTATCGTGTTGTTTTATCTGCTGGCCATTCCCACTTTGATGTTCATTGTGGGGGCTTTAGCCTCGGGTAATCCTCTTTCATCTGTGGGGGCTTCACGGGAAATCAAAATGGTGTTAAGCTATGAGTTAAGCTTTATCTTGATTATCGCCGGTGTGATATTAAAATCGGAAATGACACTACAACTGAATGAGATTATGGCCCTGCAACAATCGCAGGGTGCATTTATAGCCAGCTTATCCGGAATTGTCATGTTTATAGCTGCCCTGGTTGTCATCCAGGGCAAAGCAGGTATGGTGCCTTTTGATATGGCAGAAGCTGAAACAGAACTCGCGGAAGGTATTTTTATGGAATATTCCGGTACGGCGTACGCAATTATCAAATATACAAAATACATCCTGCTTTTTATTCTTCCGGTATTTATCGCTGAGATATTTCTGGGAGGACTTCATTTTGAAGGGATACATATTTTATGGTCCATATTGAAAGTACTTCTTGTATTGGTTTTGATGATATTAATTCGTAATACCAATCCGCGGTTAAAAATCGGGCAGGCTATGCGATTTTACTTATTGTGGATAAACTTGCTGGTCATTGCAGGATTGGTATTACATTATATAGGAATTTAAAAACAGTATTGTGGGACTTAAAAGCTTTAGTCTAAAAAAATCACTTTGGGTTTTTCATTTCGGTGGCGCTTCCTGTAATAATTGCGACATCGAGATCCTGGACTGCCTGACACCGCGCTATGATGTGGAGCGGTTCGGGATAAAACTTGTGGGAAGCCCGCGACATGCAGATGTGCTTTTGGTAAACGGTTCCATCAATAAAAGGGATAAGCCCCGTTTACTGGAGGTTTATGATCAAATTGCCAAACCGGCATTCGTAGTTGCCTTTGGAGCTTGCGGATGCACCGGGGGCATATTCGCCGAAGGCATAACTTTCGCAGGACCGGTGGATACAATTATACCGGTAGATGCTTATATCCCGGGTTGCCCACCCAAACCCGAAGCTATGCTGTCAGCTCTTATGAAATTAGCCGAAACAATCTAACATATAATGGACAACAAGAAATTCACAGCGGAGATCAAAGAAAAGTTTGCTGATAAAATCATAGAATATCAGCAACATAACGATTTGCGGTTAACATTTGCAATTCAACCCGAAGCTTTATTTGAATGTGCCCGGGTATTTATGAAAGAAAAGCAATTTCGGTTTATTATTGCCAGTGGGTTACACTCCAGAGAGGGATTTGAAATTTTTTACCACTTTAGTAATGATTCCTCGGGACACGTAATCAATCTGCATGTTATGCTCCCGCATGAACAGCCAACTGTGGATTCTTTATCAGAATTGATGTCTGCTGCCGAATGGATAGAACGAGAGATACACGAACTATTGGGCATTAATTTCAAAGGACATCCCAATTTAGTGCCATTGATATCTGAAGGAAACTGGCCGGAAGGAACATATCCGTATCGTAAAGACTTTAAATCATGAGTAAACAAAAGATCATACCGATAGGACCTTATCACCCACTCCAGGAGGAGCCGGAATATTTCAAGCTCTACTGCGAGGGTGAAAAAGTTGTGGATGTGGAATGGGAAACCGGATACAACCACAGGGGAATTGAAAAGCTGGCCGAGGAAAAGACTTTTGAACAGGTTTTCTTTCTGGTGGAACGCATTTGTGGGATTTGCTCCACATCACATCCTTTTGCCTTTGCTAATAGCCTGGAAGAAATTAGTAAGGTGGAAATTCCTGACCGGGCGAAATATATACGGTGTATCATTGGAGAGCTGGAACGTATTCATAGCCATTTGCTTTGGGTAGGTCTTGCAGGTCATTTCCTGGGCTACGATACTGTTTTTATGTGGGCCTGGAAATACCGTGAGCCTGTTCTTGATCTGTTTGAGATCATATCAGGCAACAGGAATAGTTATGCCATGTTTACGGCTGGTGGGGTACGGCGGGATATTGAACAATCTAAATTTGCAAAAATACGTCAGGACCTTTCGGAACTCAAGAAAAAAGTTGACCTGCTCACAGGGGCAGTGATGGATGATCCGGTAATCCATGCCCGTACGAAGAATGTAGGTGTGATGACACGGGAAGACATTATTGATTATGCCGCTTTAGGCCCTACAGCCAGAGCTTCAGGGGTAGCCATTGATGTCAGAAAAGACGACCCCTATGCCGCATATGGAAGTCTCGACTGGAATGTAATTACAGCAGAAGAAGGAGACGTGTTTGCCAAAGCCAAAGTCCGCTTATTGGAAATGTATGAATCCATAAAAATTATTGAGCAGTCATTGGAAAAGATGGAGAAAATACCGGAAGGAGATATTTTAACAACAATCTGGGAAATACCGGAAGGTATCGGGATGGGCCACGCTGAAGCTCCACGCGGTGAAGTATTTCACTTTGTTAAAACCGATGGAACAAATTCACCGGTACGGCATAAAATACGGGCTCCAAGCTATATGAATATTGCCACATTTAAGAAATCATGCGTTGGGCAAACCATTTCGGATGCCGCCATATCGCTGGCAGCAGTTGATCCTTGTTATTGTTGCACCGAACGGATGGCTGTAGCCTGCGACCATACTTCAGGCAAACAAATCCTTGACGGTGAAGCATTAATAAAACGATCTCAGGATAAAACAAGAGAAATCAAGAATAAAGTAAAATGATAAATGACCTAAACATAATAGTTTGTCTGCCAATAGTTGCAGGGATTATAATATTCCTGTTACCTGATGCATTCCGGATATTGAAAGGGATACTGGCACTAGCCATAACCTTAATCTTTTCCGGCTTTGCCATTAAAATATTCGGGTATGCGGATGCTTTGTTGCCTTTGGTTCAGCAAACGGGTGAAACCGGGCTTCTACCAGAGGTAACCCGTACTCTTGAACAGTACACCGTTATGAACATCAATTCCCTGACAACAATTATTTTGTTGTTCGTAGCGGTGCTGGCTCCTCTGATTTGTCTTTATTCCATTTACAAAGAAAAGAACGAAACTTTCCCCTCACAATTTTATTCCTGGTTCCTGATTACTCTCGGAAGCTCAGCCGGAACCGTATTAGCGGATAACTTGTTGTTATTTCTGTTTTTCTGGGGCGTCTTGGGATATACATTGTATAAACTTATAAGACAACATGATGCGCAAAGTTCTGATGCCGCTAAAAAGACACTTATTATTGTGGGATCCTCGGATGCTATCATGATTATTGGCATTGGCTTACTATGGAATATTGCGGGGACATTAAGCATAAGTGAACTGTCAGTACATACTTCCAGCGGTCCGGCTATTATGGCTTTTCTATTACTAGCCGTAGGAAGTTTTACTAAAGCAGGGGCATTTCCCTTTCATACATGGATCCCTTCCTACACCGGCAAAGCACATGGTGTAAGTTCGGCTTATATGCCCGCTTCTTTTGATAAGCTTATAGGAATATATTTTCTGGTGGTTTTGTGCAGCCGCATATTTGTATTGAATCAATGGTTAACGCTTGTATTACTAATTCTTGGCGTTGCTACTATCATTATTGCTGTGATGATGGCTTTAATTCAGCATAATTATAAAAAATTGCTTGGCTATCATGCAGTATCCCAGGTTGGTTACATGGTCGTAGGAATAGCACTTGGAACTCCATTAGGTATTGCAGCCGGGTTATTCCATATGTTTAACAATGCAGTCTACAAAAGCGGATTATTCCTGTCAGCAACGACTATCGAGCGCAAAACCGGAACCGTTGATCTAGATAAAACAGGGGGACTGGCTTCAAAACTACCGTTGACGTTTATTACAGCATTGATTTTTGCTCTTTCCATTTCCGGTATACCACCATTAAATGGTTTTGCTTCCAAATGGATGATTTATCAGGGTATAGTTGACTTTGGTCAACAGGCCACCGGCGTTGCCAGCCAGCTTTGGATAGTATGGCTTGCACTGGCAGTACTTGGTTCGGCACTTACCCTGGCGAGTTTCATCAAATTTATTTCAGGCATATTCCTGGGCCGGAAAAAAGAGATTTTTGATAATATCAAAGAAGTTTCTTTTGCTCAATGGATACCGGTGATTCTTCTTGCTGTTATTTGTTTATGGTTTGGAGCTTTTTCCACAAAATACGTAGTTAAAGAATTATTTATGCCTGCTTCGGGAAGTTTCTCCTTTTTCAGTATCTGGGATTCAGACTTACTGTTTTGGCTGGTTATAGCTTCAATTATTGCCGGAATTCTGATATACTGGATTGGAAGATTTAAAAATATGAGACGGGCCGAATCTTTTGTCGGAGGGGAAAAAGCCGGAGAAGACAAGGAATTTCCTGTAACAGGGTTTTACTTAACGGTGAAAAATGCTCCGGGACTGAGACAGATTTATGACCTTGCCGGACGAAAATGGTTCGACCTGTATGATCTACTGAAGGGTTTTGTATTGTGGACAAATAAAGGATTTAGCTATTTACACACCGGTATATTGACGACATATACGTTTTGGGTATATGCCGGATTTGTGATATTACTCTTGTTGTTGATTTTATAGAAAAGAAATATTATGGAAACATTGCTTTCAATACTCATCGGTTTTATGATCATAGGTGCTCTCTATGCACTTCATGCCCGTGATCTTTTGTCAGCTTTGATAGCGCAAGGGATTGTGGGTTATGGCCTGGTTATTTGTTTTCTGAATCTGAGAGCCCCCGACCTGGCCATAGTGCAAATTGTTGTAGAGACAATTACGCTCATCGTGATGGTCGCTGTGGTGTTGAACTCCAGCAGGGAGGAGGTCCGGGAAAGCTGGAATCGAAATAAAGTGCTGAATATAATGAGTTCATTGCTTATAATTGGCATCCTGGTTTACGTTTTCGCTATTATGATCGGACCTTTGCAACCTTTCGGAGAGCATACTACCCGTATGTCAGAATTTTATACGCAAAACGGGGCGGAAGCAACAGGAAGCGCTAATCTTGTAACCGGTGTTCTCTTTGACTTCCGGGGTTATGATACCCTGGGAGAAGCTACTATACTGTTTACAGCAGCATTAGGAGTAATAACGATATTACGTTCAAAAAGTAAAAAGGAATCTACGTCATGAACGGAATGAGTCTAATAGTAAAAAAAGTGACCCAACTGATGAGTGGTTTAATCTTCATGTATGGGTTATATATCATCACCCACGGCCATCTGACGCCGGGTGGAGGATTTGCAGGCGGAGCCATCGTGGCCGGAGCATTCATTCTGTTAATCCTGGCTTTTGGCAGCAAAGTCATCAGCTTGCGAACAGAAAAATCGCAAACCTCTATTACGGAAAGCTTAGCGCTTTTGATTGTAATTATTCTGGCAGGTGCTGGCCTTTTCTTCGGAAGCTATGTCTTTTTCAACAACTACTTGCCTGAAGGCGAGGTTGGAGAGCTTATCAGTGCGGGGGTCATTCCCCTTTACAATATTTTCGTCGGCATGGAAGTTTCCGCAGCTTTGTTGACGATCTTCTTAGGGTTGGTAATTTATAAAGAGGAGGTTGCATCATGATGGTTTACATAATGTGTTTCATACTATTCATGGTAGGACTTTACGGTGTCTTAACCCGCCGGAACCTTATCAAAATTGTGATTGGATTTTCCATTATGGAATTCAGTTGCTTTCTGTTTCTTGCACTGATAGGATACATCGAAAACGGCCTGGCGCCGATCCTGAAAGAGGGAATGAAAAATCCCGTGTATGTGGACCCATTGCCCCAGGCTATGGTGCTTACGGCAATTGTTATCGGGCTTGCCACAACCGCAATGCTACTGGCTATTGCTATCAGAATTTATAAAAAATACGGAACATTCGATATCCGGAAAGTTAACGAACTAAAAGGATAATTATGGAATTGACACCTGCTTTATATATCATTGTACCACTTTTGGGAGCCTTTCTGATTCCTGTTATCGGCCATTTCGTCAAAGGCTTTCAAAAAGTCCTTACGGTGCTGATTACATTATTTCTGGTTGTCTACAATATCTGGTTTTTTGTAACAGGTTTTGATGCACCGGTAGTTACAAAAGTCGGAGGATGGGAAGCTGTTAATGATGTACCGATAGCGATCTATCTGGTTTATGACGGACTTAGTGCCTTTATTCTTCTCACTATTTGTCTTATAGCTTTTCTGTCTGCGTTTTATGCTGTAGGGTATATCAAAAGATTTACGGCCGAAAATAACTTTTATGCACTCTTATGCCTTATGATTGCCGGCATGAATGGAGTTGTACTTTCGGGTGATATTTTCAATATCTATGTGTTTCTGGAGATCGCTGTGATTGCTTCTTATGCGCTGGTAGCTTTTGGCACCGAAAAGCAGGAACTGGAGGCATCTTTCAAGTATCAGGTTCTGGGTGGTATTGCTTCGATACTAATTCTTTTTGCTGTAGCTCTGCTATACTGGCAAACCCAAACGCTTAATCTGGCAGATATTTCAGTCATTCTTCAGGAAGGAACACAAACTACTGCTTTGATATTTACCGAAGTGTTACTTATTGTGGGATTCGGGCTTAAAGCAGCCATGATACCTTTTCATGCATGGTTGCCGGATGCTCACTCTTCCGCACCATCGCCCATATCCGCCATGCTTTCCGGTGTACTGATTAAGGCAGTAGGTATATATGCCCTGCTCAGACTTTTCTTTAATATTTTCGTGATAACTTACGAAGTGAGTCTTGTAATAACAATTTTGGGTGCCCTTTCAATGGTTGTAGGTGTTTTGTTAGCTATTGGGCAGTGGGACCTGAAAAGATTACTTGCCTATCACAGCATCAGTCAAATGGGATATGTAATTATCGGTGTTGGAATTGGCATGCTGATCATTCAAAGAGATGGAAATATGACAATTGCTGCTCTGGCTATTGCCGGGGGATTGTTTCATATGATCAATCATGCATTGTTTAAAGGCTTACTGTTCCTTGATGCCGGTGCTATCGAATTTATGGCCGGAACACGAAACCTGCGTAACTTAGGGGGGCTTGCCAGATACATGCCGGTAACCTCCTCCACCTCCCTGGGGGCTTCAATGGCTATTTCAGGGATACCTCCATTTAACGGTTTTTTTAGTAAACTGTTAATCATTATAGCTGCCGTCAGAGGCGAATTTTATCTGCTGGCAGCACTGGCAGTATTCGTGAATTTTGTTACTCTGGGGTCCTTCATGAAGTTTATGCGTTATGCCTTTTATAACAGTGATAAAAGCAAAGCTAAACTTAAAACTGACCGCTTACCCTTCACAATGAAGTTTTCCATGATTACCATGGTAATACTTTGCGTGTTGATGAGTCTGATGATTATCCCTTATTTCAGGGAGATCATGCTTACTCCGGCAGTGGATGTTTTGGTCAATACAAGTGAATATGCAACTAAACTAATAGGACTGTAATATGAGATATGTCGTTTATTTCATTATAATACTGATATTTTGGCTGCTGATTACCTTTAGCCTTTCATTGAGCAATATAATTGTGGGTGCAGCAGTAGCGCTACTCACTACATTATTGTTTGGAAAGTACAGCCTGGAAAGTAATGTTAAGATCATCCAACCGCAGCGTTATTTTTGGTTTATCGTGTATCTTTTCATTTTCCTCTGGGAAGTAATAAAGGCAAATTTCGATGTGGCCTATCGTGTTATTCATCCGGCGTTGCCAATAAAACCCGGAATAGTAAGAGTGCCTCTGGAGATAAAATCGGATATTGCCCGTACTATGCTTGCCAATTCCATAACTATGACTCCCGGTACAATCACAATGGATATTGTTGGCGATGAAATATTTGTCCATTGGATTTATGTCCAATCAGACAATCCCGAAGTATATGCCGAAAAGGTATCCGGTCGATTTGAAAAATATATTAAAAAAATATTTGAATGATGTTAGAAATACTACTGTACATACAAATCGCGCTATGCGCATTTTGTCTTTACCGGATTATCCGCGGGCCAACAGTGGCCGACCGGATGGTAGGTATTGATATTTTTGGAATTCTGGTCGTTGGGATATGTGCTATTCTTGCAATCCTTACAGACCGTATGTTCCTGATAGATATTGGCATTGCCTGGATTATACTTAGTTTTATCGGAACACTAACATTAGCAAAATATCTAAGTGGTAAAAAATTAAACGAATAATATGATTAGCTCAATTATTATAACAATCGGAATTCTATTTAATTTGCTGGGATGCCTGGGACTCATTCGTTTTCCGGATGTTTACAACAGACTACAATCAGCTACTAAGTGCGTAACGCTGGGAACGTGCAGTATATTACTGGGTGTACTTATCCATTATGGATTTGTAGAAATTGGTGTAAAAGCACTTCTATCAATTCCATTGCTGTTCTTTTCGGCTACCGTAGGAGCTCACGCTTTAGTCAAAGGTTCCTATAAAGCCGGGATCAAACTTGGTGACAAAAGTGTTAAAGATGATTATAAGGAGGAAGTAAGATGAACCGAGCCATGACAAAACTTTAACAAACACACGCATGATTAAAAAAAAATGAAAAGTGTATCGTTGAAAGATGATGTGTCATGGCGAGCTCCATCTGACCTATTTAATAAAAATTGTAAACAGATGAAATATCCAAAGATACGGGAATTAAAAGAAGCAGTTATTTCGTTATTCTCTGCTCCCTACACAACACAATTTCCAAAAGAGCCTCATAAACCCTACGAGGGCTTTCGGGGAAAACCCGTAGTTAATAATGAAAAATGTGTAGGTTGTCTGACATGTTCCAACGTATGTCCACCCTATGCAATTACGGTTCAAGACGATAAAGACCGAGGAATCCGAACGATTACCAGGGATTATGGCAAATGCATATTTTGTGGATTATGTGAACGGTATTGTATTACCGATGAAGGGGTTAAGCTGTCGGATGAAATTTATGACCTTTCTGTCTTTGACAGAAATACGGAAGAAACTATTGAAAAACAGGAAAAAGAATTGTTATTATGTGAAAATTGCCATGCTATAATCACAACGAAAGAACATCTGCAGTTTCTACATAAGAAATTGGGACCTAAAGCATATGTTAACACGGTTGGTTTGAATGTCTTTAATCAAAATATCAAGCCGGATGGCAGGGAAGAAACTAAAACCCGGATTATTGACGACTTACAACGGAAAGATACATTTAACATACTATGCCCTAACTGCTTGCACAAAATACAACTTAAAAATTTGTTGCCGGATGAATAAATTTATTCATAATATAAACGAGATTGATTTTGAAAACTCACTTTTTGTGGGAATGGGAAATCGTATCAAAAGCGATGACGGGGTTGGAATATATATAAGCAAAGAACTTGAAAAAGAGAAAAACCTGAATGTTATTATTGCAGAAAACAGCATTGAGAATTATTTAGGCAAAATAAACAAACAAAATGCTCATAGAATTATATTTATTGATGCTGTAGATTTTGGGGAGAGACCGGGATACAGCCATTTTCTCCAGGTGGATGAATTAACAGATACCACAACCAATACACATAATCTGTCACTTCATACCATATCCCGGTTTATACAGTCTCCTCTCAAATGGATCATTGGGATACAAGCCTCAGATGTTTCATTTGGAATTGGACTTTCACAACAAGTAAAAAAAACTGCAGATAAAATCGTTAAACTCTTAAAAAATAACTCAATAACAAACCATAAAACACTTGAATTATGAAAGACTATTTTTGTCCAGTTTGCCGTTCACAACTGAGGATCGATGATCAGATTGTATTATCGGCGAAGAGCCCCAAAAATGAACAAGGGCTGATTTTCCTCAGTGCAAAGATTGGAGATTATTCCAAAAAAACGCATCCTGATTTTGAAATTCGGGAAGGAGAAGAGTACAAATTCTACTGTTCAGTTTGCCATGCACAGCTAAATGATGAGGAAAAGCCAAACATGGTAAAGATAAAATTGGAAGAAGAGGGAACCATTTATGATTGTTATTTTTCCAATATTGCCGGAGAGGAAGTAACTTTTAAGGTTCGCGGGGAAGAGGTAGAAGAGTATGGATTTCATAAAGAACGCCGAAGGAAATACTTTGATGTGCCGGATGAGTATAAAAAATATTTATAATTATGCTCGACGGACAATTTATAATGTTGATCGGAACAGCAGCAAGCCTGGGATTTTTACACACCATATTGGGCCCGGACCATTACATTCCGTTTTTGGCTATCTCCCGGGCTCGTGGCTGGAGTGTCAGAAAAACAGTTTGGATAACAGGGATATGTGGACTAGCACATGTGGGCAGCTCCGTCGTAATCGGTATTATTGGATTACGTCTTAGCTACCGGCTTACCAACCTGGAAGCTTTTGAAGCATTTCGGGGTACCATTACAGCCTGGCTCATTATAGCATTTGGACTGGCTTACATGGCATGGGGCATTAAACGTGCCGTTGTTAAAAGAAACAAAAAAAAGGTGATGGAGAACCTTGAAGATCCATCAGCACACCAGACTAGCAAAAAGTCTTACAAACAGTTGGTGCCCTGGATGCTTTTTATTGTTTTTCTGTTTGGTCCATGTGAACCTTTAATACCAATACTAATGTTTCCCGCTGCTAACATAAATACTATAAGTATTGTGCTGGTTGCCGGTGTCTTTGGTTTGGTTACCATTGCAACTATGATAACATTAGTTGTATTGCCTTTATACGGAGTTCAAAAAGTGAAAATTCCGGGTCTGCAGATTTATGGCCATGCTTTGGCAGGTAGTCTGATTTTGCTGTGTGGCATCGGAATACAATTCCTGGGATTGTAAAAACAGGTATTCATTAACAGGATTAAAGAAAGACAGGCCGTATTTGGTTGATGTACTTGTCATTCTTTGAATATGGGTAAGCTGTTTTATATGTATAGATTTTATTAAGCCGGTGATATTTCGGCGATAACCTGTATTAAGGGGTTTTAGAATTTGTGCTGATTTACGTGCAATTATCACTCAGTCACAGATAAGACCCCTTTCTTTAATTCTTTCCTGAAATTCTTTTTTCAGAATCATTTTTCCTTCTTACTTTTATGCCCTCAAAAATACAAACCGATTTAGTGAAAACGAAAATATTATGGAAAAAATACTCATCACCGGAGCTTGCGGTCAGATAGGCACAGACCTGACTTTTGAGCTCAGAGAACGATATGGAAATGACAATGTGGTAGCCACGGATATCAAAGAGCCGGACTCAGAAATAAAGGAAAGCGGTCCTTTTGAAATCCTGGATGTGATGGATGCCGAAAAGATGCATTCGCTGGTAAAGAAATACAATATCACACAGATTTATCATTTGGCAGCGCTTTTATCCGGAACAGCAGAAAAGATGCCGTTGAAAGCGTGGGATATCAACATGCAAAGCCTGATGAACGTGCTGGAACTGGGGCGCACAGAAAAGCTGAACCGAATTTTCTGGCCCAGCTCTATCGCTGTCTTCGGACCATCCACGCCGAAGCAAAACACTCCGCAAACCTGCGTGATGGACCCTAACACGGTGTATGGTATCAGCAAACTCGCCGGGGAACGCTGGGTGCAGTATTATTATGAAAAATATGGTGTGGATACTCGATCCATTCGTTATCCGGGCCTTATCAGCTATAAAGCAGAGCCCGGCGGCGGCACCACCGATTATGCTGTGGAAATTTTCTATGAAGCTATCCGCAAAGGAGAGTATACCTGCTTTTTGAAAGAAGATGCTGCCCTGCCCATGCAATTTATGCCGGATGCTATCAAAGCTACTATTGACTTGATGGAAGCCGACAGCACAAAACTATCGATTCGCTCCAGCTATAATGTGGCCGGTATTAGTTTTACACCTGAAGAGATTGTAGCTGAAATCAAAAAGCAAATGCCGGAGCTCAAAGTTGACTACGAACCCGACTTCCGCCAGGATATCGCCGATAGCTGGCCCGGTAGCATTGACGACACCGTAGCCCGCGAAGATTGGGGACTGAAAAATGAATACGACCTGCAGCGTATGACGAAAGTGATGCTCGAAGAAATCGGGAAGAAGCTGAAGTAATACATAAGGAACCTGCATCTTTTGTGCAGGATAAAATACCTTCCAAAAATTCAACCCTGACAAGGTTTTTGCTTAAAAGAGGAAACTACTGCTTATTTTGAGCTTACCTTGTCAGGGTTTTTATGGGTTAATGTTTTATAGAAAAATAGAACATAATAGCCTGGAACTCACATTTCCGTTTCTCTTTACTTAAAATCCATTAAAAGAGTCTTAGTTGGCCGGTCAGCTTTCCGATCCGTAATTTAAAGAGGTTTAATGATGGCCTAAAGGCAACTGTTAACTTTCTTTGTCAATCCAATCAATTAATTGCCTTTTAAAACTTTCCGCTTTAATAAGATAATAAACGGTCCAGATAATTATCCAGCTAACAGCAGCTATTAATATTAGCGTGAGGTTAAAAGGATTCACCAACTTGTCGAGAACGACCAATAAAACCATTGCAATGACCAAACCAATAGTATTGTATATCATTGTGTTTTTCAGACTTATTTCAATCATTCCTGTCAGAAAATTCCAGCCTGTTAACCTATCTTTTATGATATATTTGTCTTTTTGTGAAAAATCAACAATCATATATTGCGCATGGCCCAATGGTATTTTTAAATAAGTATTCGATTCTGAATAAGTATACCTATACTGTTCCAGTTTCTTTTTTACTGTTTCTTTCATTTCATTTTTTTATGGATAATGATTTACTATTAAGCGTTTAGGGCATATGGATGTAGTTATATCAAAGGTAAAATTTTTTCTTTATTATAATACCTGTTAATTGAAAGTTGTATAGTATTTGGTGGAGTTAGCAGAGTTTATTCTATTTCAAGATAAAAAACGTTGTTGTAGTTATTTGCCTAAAGATTTTCTAGACCTTCCTATATGTTATATTATAACATTTTACTATTATCACTCTGTTCTTCAGCAAGTAACTCATCTCTTAATTCAGATATCGTTTTATTATTTTTTGTTTTCCATCTTGCCCATCCATTTGCGGTTTTTCTTTCACTTCCTGCGTCTTGAATTCCAGCAAGCGCTGCATAACTTGGACTACTGTATGTTTGACCCAAAACCTCTAATGAACCATCATCGAGAATAGTTGCTTCATATTTCATCTTATTACCGTTTCTTGGTTTATATGTCATTTTTAATTTGTCTCCTATTTGTAGATAACCAGACTCTATTAAGTCCGTAATAGTAACATCATATCTTGTCAAATCACATAAACTTTTTTGTTGATCTTGTTCTTCTTCTGTATCTAGTGTTGGCTTAAATTCCTCTGGAAATTCATAAATTATTGAATTTTTATCATTAAAATCAACGTATTTCGTTATTGTCCATAATTTTACACTGTACTTTAATGTCCTTGCCCATTCTTTTAAATCACCAGAGACCAAATCAATTGGAAGTCCAATTATTGGTTCTTTATCTAAAATATTCGACAACTCTTTTCTTACATCAATTTCTTTTATCTGTTGCTCTTCAAATTTCTCTTTCGTTGAATGTTCTTTTTGATATTGATCAACTGCTAAATCCTCAATGATTTTTTTTGATAAGCCCTGTAATGCCGCAATTACTTGTTTGGAAATTTGTGGTGCTATATGACCCCAAACATTATGATGTAGCAATTCAGCTTCGACTAAATACCATTTCTTTGATGCTAAGTCAATGGCAAACCCATCAGGAATAGTACCTATCCCATCACCTGTTTTTATCAAAGCTTTAGGTAAATAAAAAGAAGTAGGTCCAAAAATATGCTCATAATTTTCAATGACAACTTTTTCTAATTCCTCTTCACTTTCGAAAGGAGTTTTAATGAATTTTTTATCTTCAAATATTATCATGTTTGGTTTATTTAAGTATTACTAAAAGGGAATTTATATTTCACTATACATTCTTTCAATACAAACATAGTCAATAAATATTAGATAAAAAAATAATAATAAAACCCATAAGCCATTCTTTGACGTATGGGTATAAGTTTCAATTAAAATTCTTCCTGACAAGACATTTGGCCGGTCAAATTACCCAACCACAAACTTAAGGATAAACAAGGCAGCGACCACATACATCACGATGGACACTTCTTTGTGGCGTCCGGTGAACAATTTCAGCAGCACATAGCTCAGCATACCGAATGTAATTCCTTCTGCAATACTATAGGACAGCGGCATAATGATGATGGTAAGAAAGGCCGGAATAGCTTCTGTAAAGTCATTGAAATTGATTTTCAGTACCGGCGTCATCATAAACAACCCGACCAATATCAACGCCGGAGCAGTTGCAGCTGAGGGGATCATGGTAAATACGGGAGCAAAAAACAAAGCCAGTGCAAACATTCCGGCAACGGTAAGAGCCGTCATACCTGTTTTTCCACCTTCTGCCACTCCTGAAGCACTTTCCACATAGGTTGTAACGGTAGATGTTCCCAGAATTGCGCCCATGGTAGTCCCTATCGAGTCCGCCATTAATGCTTGTTTTGCCCGCGGAACGCGTCCCTCCTTGTCCAGCATGCCTGCTTTGTCCGATACTCCGACCAAAGTGCCTACGGTATCAAACATATCCACAAACAAGAAAGTAAAAAGTACCACTAACATATCCAGGGTAAAGATTCTGTCAAATTCAAACTGAAAGAAAATCGGTTCCAGCCCCGGAGGAGCGGATAATAATTTAACGCCCTCAGGAACCTGCGTGATCCCGGCAGGAATCCCGGCAACAGTTGTTATCAGTATACCAATCAACAGGGCTCCTTTGACACGTAAGGCCAGCAAAACGCCGGTAATGATAAGGCCTCCCAAACCCAGCAATGCAACAGGGTTGCTTAGTTCGCCCATGCTCACAAGTGTCGCTTCATTGTTCACAATAACATCGGCATTGGAAAATCCGATGAAAGCAATAAACAACCCGATACCAACGGAAACAGCATGTTTCACATTCATAGGAATACTTTTGATGATCAGCTCCCGGATGTTAAAGGCCGTTAAAAGAATAAAGATAATCCCTTCCAGCAACACGGCTGTCAGAGCGAATTGCCATGAGTACCCCATTCCGAGAACCACAGAGAAAGCAAAAAACGCATTCAGCCCCATGCCGGGAGCTAGTGCAAACGGCAGTTTGGCGACCAAAGCCATTACCAATGTCCCGATTACAGCAGCCAAAGCTGTGGCTGTAAACACAGCCCCTTTGTCCATGCCGGTAGCACTCAGAATATCAGGATTTACAGCCAATATATAGGCCATCGTCATAAAAGTAGTTAACCCGGCTATGAGCTCTGTGCGCATGCTGGAACCTGCTTTTTTTATACTGAAAAATTTATCGAACATAGCGCGTCAGATTTTTAAAACCTCCATTTCGCACCCAGTGTCGGGTTGATCTGAAAACCTTCCTTGATGAAGTTATTGGCCACCTCTATTTCAGAGCCCAATGAAAAGTTTTTGGTAAAATTGTACCAAAGTTGAGGTTCAGCCATGAAAATAAAGTCCGTATCCGTTTGTCCGTCAAAATCAAAGTCTACCGGTTCTTTCCAGAAGTCGGCAAAACCGGCAAAGGTAAACTTGCCGTCAAAATAATTCAGCTCCCATACTCCGGTGATCTGAAAAGACAAGTCCTCCACATCGCGAATGTATTTGTACATGAGCTGAAGCGTAAAAATTCTGGAAAAATCTTCACTGGCAAATGTGTAATGGCCTCCGGCCAACCAGGCATCATTGATTTGATATGCCCCTACATACGGAACAGCCTCGTATTGCCCGAATCCGCCATTGTATTCCAGGTGAACTTCAAAAGGGGAATCCCAGAACTTTAATCCACGAGCAATTTCAAAATAGGCCATATTGACTCCGGTTAAATTATCTGAAATACCATAATCCATATCAATAAAGTAAAAAGTAGAGCCCCATTTATCGGGCTTGTACATCTCTACAGTAGAGGTTAAATATTGGCGGTCTTTTCCGAAATCGTAATGCAATTGAATATTTTGAGCAGTCAGATTAAAACCGGCAATCATAGCTAAAACAAGGATTATTTGTCGCATAGGAAAGGATTTATAATGAATTTAATTTGGCTGCAAAGAAACTATAAAACCCAAAATAATCCACAAAAAATTCACAGCGAATTTTTATTGCTCATAAGGATTATTTATCTTTACGTTTTCAAAATAAATCAAAAGCCATGACAAAGAAAATTTCACCCACACTGGACAATCTGAAAGATTATTTTCCTTCAGATTTCACCGAAGAACAGAAAGCAAAAGCGCAGACATTATTTTTAAAACATCTGTCCGCTACAGCACATCATCATTACAAAGGAAAGATTCAAACTTTGCCGAAAGCCCCTGTCCCGGCATTTAACTGGTTTAATGTATGGTATACACCGGGGGTTTCAAAAGTATCCACTTCTATACGTGATGATAATGATGTTTCCTTTGAGATGTCAAACCGGGGAAATCTTGTTGCTGTTGTCAGTGATTCCACCCGTGTTTTGGGTGACGGGGATGTTACACCTCCCGGAGGCCTCGGTGTGATGGAAGGAAAAGCCTTTCTGATGAAATATCTTGGAGGCGTGGATTCTGTACCACTTTGCATTGACAGCAAAAACAAAAATGGGGAGCCTGATCCCGATAAGATCATTGATTTTGTAAAAATGGCTCAACATAGTTTTGGGGCTGTAAACCTGGAAGACATCAGCCAGCCCAACTGCTATAAAGTTTTAGATACATTACGGGAAGAATGCGATATCCCCGTATGGCACGACGACGCACAGGGTACGGCCTGTGTGACCCTGGCCGGATTGATTAATGCGCTAAAGCTGGTAAAGAAGAAAATCAGCGAAACAAAAATTGTATTGTTCGGGGCCGGCGCATCAAATACAACGATTGCACGACTGCTGATTACGGATGGAGCAGATCCCAAAAATTTGATTTTATTTGATTCGAAAGGCAGCCTCCATAAAGACCGGGAAGATATTAAAGCAGACAAGCGGTTTTATCGCAAGTGGGAGTTGTGCGAAACTACCAATCCGAATAAAATATCGACTATGGAAGAGGCTATGAAAGATGCCGATGCATTAATTTCATTGTCAAAACCGGGGCCTGATGTTATCAAGCCGGAATGGATCTCACTGATGGGTGATCAATCTATAGTGTTTACCTGTGCTAATCCGGTACCAGAGATATATCCTTATGAAGCAAAGAAAGCCGGAGCTCATATTGTTGCAACGGGTCGCGGTGATTTCCCCAATCAAGTGAATAACTCCATCGGCTTTCCGGGTATCTTAAAAGGAGCCCTGATGGTTCGTGCAACCGGAATTACAGATACTATGGCAATAGCTGCTGCTCATGCTCTTGCAGATTATGCTGAAAAACGTGGGATTAATCCGGAGAACATTGTGCCTACCATGGATGAAGCCTCCGTATTTCCGGAAGAAGCTACTGCGGTTGCTATGCAGGCCATAAAAGATGGCGTGGCTCGCAAGAAACTCACTCATGAACAGGCTTTTGAGATTTCCCGACACGATATACAAGAAGCCCGAAATGCTACTAAAATGCTTTCCGAACAAGGGTTTATCGAGCAGCCACCTCAACATCTTATTGATGAGGCTTTTCAAAAAGCAGTGCAAGAAGTAAGCAAATAATTGTTTCTGGTTAGGATTTTTTTCTTTTTTTTGTATCCATTTTCAAAACTGTATGTTTTTGAAAATGTTTACTTTTGATTCTTTTGCCAAGTTATAGCTTATGTATGAATATATTTCCGGAAAATTAACAGAAAAAAACCCGGCTTATGCTGTTGTTGAGTCCAATGGGGTGGGGTTCTTTCTGAATATTTCACTGCAAACTTTTACAGCCTTGTCCGAAGGTGAGCAAAAAGGAGAATATTGCAAATTGTATACTCATCTGGTAGTGCGAGAAGATGCACTTATTCTTTATGGTTTTACAGACAAAAAAGAGCGGGAATTGTTCCGTCATTTGATTTCGGTCAACGGAGTGGGAGCCAATACAGCCCGCATGATCTTGTCATCACTGAATACAACCGAAGTATATGAAGCCATATTGCAGGAGCAAACCGGGACACTAAAAAGCGTGAAAGGCATTGGGGCTAAGTCTGCCCAACGGATTATTCTGGACCTTAAGGATAAACTGAAAAAAGATCAAAGTGATGTGGATATTTTAGAGTCCGGATACAATACCAAACGAACTGAAGCGTTATCAGCTTTAACTATGCTTGGTTTTCAAGAGAGTGCTGCCGAAAAAGTTTTATCGAAAATATTAAAATCAGTTCCTCCTGATAGCTCAGTAGAAGAAATCATTAAAGAAGCACTGAAGGCATTATAGCTGGTAAAGGATGAACCAAAAGAACATTTTGAGAATTGATTCATTTCAATAAATACATTTTTAGCTCCGTTGTTGTACTCCTGTTATTAATCCTTAAGGTTAATGATGGTTTTGCTGTTCATTCAGAAGATTCTGACTTGAAGGTTAACCGGCCTGTTGCCATATTTCCTCCGGACTCTCTGGACAATGACACCATCAACGGAGATTCCATCCGGTATCCGATTCCAGAAGAAATGTCGGTTTATGACATCAGCACACGGCATAAACTATATCTGGAAAACCCGGAAAATATCTCCACCGAGATCGAATATGATCCCCAGACCAACCGCTACTATTTCCAACACAAAGTCGGTTCGTTACAATATCGTCCGCCTTCCTATATGACGCTGGAAGAATATGTAGATTATGATATGGAACAAAGCATGCGCCAGCATTGGAAAAGCAGGCTTGAGTCCGAAGCCGGCGGAGAAGACGGGGGCATTATTCCAAGTATTAATATTGGCGAAGTGGGAGAAGATATCTTTGGGGGAAATACAATTGATATCCGCCCGCAGGGGACTGTAGAGCTTATTTTTGGCGTAATGTCCAGTCACAGGGCCGACCCCGCTTTAGATGAAAAACAACAGCGTACAACTAATTTTGATTTTCAGGAAAAAATTCAGATGAATGTCGATGCCAAAGTAGGAGATAAAATCGATTTTGGTGTTAACTACAATACAGAGGCAACTTTTGATTTTGATAATAAAATGAAGCTCCAATACGAAGGAGATGAAGATGAAATTATTAAAACAATAGAAGCCGGTGATATTAGCATGCCCCTTCAAAATACCCTGATACGTGGTAGCCAGAGTTTGTTCGGCGTAAAATCCAAGCTGCAGTTTGGAAAAACTACCGTTACTACTGTATTCTCCAAACAGGAAAGTGAAACCTCCAACATTACAGTTGCCGGAGGAGCGGAGAAAAAGGAGTTTGAAATAAAAGCCGATGAATACGAAGAACGAAAACACTATTTCTTAGCCCAATACTTCAGGGATCATTATGATGAAGCCCTGGAAGATCTGCCGGTTGTCAATTCCCCGGTAAATATTACAAAAGTAGAAGTATGGATCACTAATATCGGTCCTGCTACAGAACAAAACAGAAATATTGTGGCGTTGCAGGACCTTGGAGAGAAAGAGCCTTATAATGACAATGTAAATCCGAACTTCAACAGCGATAAATATCCGGATAATTCATCCAATGATATGTTGACGATGTTGTTGGATAAACAAAACCTGAGAAATATAAATAATGTATCCAATTACCTGACCAGTCCTCCGGCTAACTTTAATAACAGCATTGATTTTGAAAAAGTTGAAAATGCAAGAAAACTAAAACAATCGGAATATACATTAAACTCCAAATTAGGATTTATTTCTTTGAATTCCCGTCTGGATGCTGATCAGGTGCTGGCTGTAGCTTATGAATACACGGTTATTGGTAGTGACTCCGTCTATCAGGTAGGTGAATTTTCCACTGACGGGATCACAGCGCCTAAGGCATTGGTGACAAAAATGTTAAAAAGCACGGCCCAAAACACTCAGGTCCCTATATGGGATTTGATGATGAAAAATATTTATTCGCTGGGCGCTTATCAGGTGAGCCGGGAGGATTTTCGCTTTAATGTCTTATATCAGAAAGCCGAATCCGGGGTTCCTATGGGCTATCTTACCGAGGGCAAAATTGAAGGAGAGCCTTTAATTCGTGTATTAAACATGGATAATGTCAACGTAAATATGGATCCCACTCCGGATGGTGTATTTGATTTTATCGATAATGCCGCATCCAGTGGAGGAACAATAGAAGCTAGTAAGGGCCGTATTTATTTTCCTGTTGTAGAACCATTTGGTAGTTCATTACGCAAAGCTTTTGATGACCCCAAAATTGCCGATAAATATGCTTATGACTCACTCTACACGATGACAAAGCATAATGCCCGCCAATATCCGGATAAGAACAGGTTTATAATGAAAGGGGAATATAAATCGTCTTCAGGCTCGGAAATATCGTTAAATGCAATGAATGTCCCCGAAGGATCAGTTACTGTTACGGCGGGAGGCGTGCCATTAAAAGAAAATGTAGATTATACCGTAGATTATACCCTCGGAAGAGTAAAAATTATCAATGAAGGAGTATTAAATTCCGGGACACCCATCAATATATCGCTGGAGTCTAATTCCCAATTCAATGTTCAAACAAAAACACTTATCGGAACACATGTGAATTATTCACTGAGTGATGAAGCAAATGTGGGTGCTACGATTATGAATCTTACCGAAAGACCCATTACACAGAAAGTGGATTATGGCAATGAGCCTATATCCAATACTTTATGGGGGCTGAACGGAACCTATCAGGATGAATCGCGACTGTTAACCAAATGGGTTGATAAGCTGCCGTTTATTGAAACGAAAGCACCTTCTAATATAACGGTAGACGGAGAATTTGCTCATCTGATCCCCGGTCATGCAAGAGGTATCGGAAAAGTCGGGACTTCTTATATTGATGATTTTGAAGGAAGTGCTTCCGGCAGAGATATTAAGAATCCCGGACAATGGAAGCTGGCAAGTACTCCCCAAAAGCAACCGCAACTGTTTCCGGAAGCTGAAACCGACAGCATTGCCTATGGTTTTAATCGGGCGAAATTAAATTGGTTTGTCATTGATCCTTTGTTTGTCAGAAACAACAATTTAACCCCCGATCATATTCAAAATAATAAAGACCTGCAATCCAATCATTATGTCCGGGAAATCAAGGAGAAAGAAGTTTTTCCGAATAAAGAAACACCCAACAACCAGCCAACGAATATGGCTGTGTTGAACCTTGCTTATTATCCTGATGAGCGGGGTCCTTATAATTTTGATGTGGATGGCGGGAAGTTTTCTGCAGGGATTAATGCTGATGGTTCTTTGAAAAACCCTTCTTCCCGCTGGGGCGGAATTATGCGCAAAATTGACGGAACCGATTTTGAAGCGACCAACATCGAATATATTGAATTTTGGGTAATGGATCCGTTTATCGATCCGGATGGTACCGGCCCTCAGCAAGCCTTGCAGGATGATGGTGACCTTTATTTCAATCTGGGGGATATTTCGGAAGACGTTCTGAAGGATGGACGAAAATCGTTCGAAAATGGTTTACCCACATCATCTACGGTAACGGATGTAGACACTACAAGATGGGGAAGAGTGCCAACACTTCAGGCATTAACAAATTCTTTTGATAATAATCCTTCTTCTCGGGAATATCAGGATGTAGGACTTGACGGATTAAGTGATGAAGCGGAGCGTGATTTTTATCAGGCTACGTATTTGGATAGAATTGCCAATACTCCCGGTTTGGGAACGAACTCTCAGGCATATCAAAATGCCAGTGATGACCCTTCAGCTGACAATTACCATTATTACCGGGGATCTGATTATAACAATCAGAAGTTAGGTATCTTAGAGCGGTATAAAGAATTTAACGGCTTAGAAGGAAACTCTGCTACTGCCGATCAGTCGCCCGAACCTTATCCGACCATGGCGACAACAATGCCGGATGTGGAGGATATTAATCAGGATAATACCTTAAGCGAAGCTGAACGGTATTATCAATACCATGTTCACCTTGATCCGCAGGGGATGAAAGTTGGTCAAAATTATATTACTGATGTTTATGAAGCACCGGTAACATTGAAAAATGATCAACCAACACAAGTAAAATGGTATCAGTTTAAAATACCCGTTCGCGAACCGGATAAGGTTGTAGGTTCTATTCAGGACTTTAAATCCATACGGTTCATGCGGATGTTCATGCGTAATTTTAATGAGCGCGTGGTCCTTAGGTTAGCTACCCTGGAACTTGTCCGCAGCGATTGGCGGAAGTATGACTATTCTCTGCTTTATCCCGGAGATTATGTGCCTAATGACCAGCAAAGCCAAACATCATTTACGGTTTCTGCTGTTAATATTGAAGAAAACGGACAACGCAAGCCTATTCCTTATGTGTTGCCGCCGGAAATTGAACGGGAAACCAATCTGGGTACTACCAATCTGCAAAAGATGAATGAGCAATCCCTCAGCGTGAAAATTCTGAATCTGATTGACGGGGATGCCCGCGCCATATACAAAACTGCCGATATGGATATGAGAAGGTACAAAAACCTTGAGATGTTTATCCATGCAGAAAAAGCCAATAATAATCAGATTATTGAAGATGGTGATCTAACGGTGTTTGTGCGCCTGGGATCGGATTTCACCAATAATTATTACGAATATGAAGTTCCTCTGGAATTTACTCCCTGGAATACTTCCGGTTTTGATGAAGAAGCGATTTGGCCCGAGTCCAACAGGATGAAAATAAATCTGCAAAAATTGGTAGATGCAAAGCAGGACCGCAATGTCGACATGAGACAAGGAAACAATAACCTTAATCTTAACACTCCTTATATCACGTATGTGGATGGCCGGAAGGTGACAGTTAAAGGGACGCCCAATCTGGCAGAAGTAAAAACTATTATGATCGGAGTGCGCAATCCGAAGAAAGTATCGGTCTCCTCTGATGATGATGGACAGGACAAAAGTGCTGAAATCTGGGTGAATGAGCTTCGCCTCACTGACTTTCAAAATGAAGGCGGCTGGGCTGCGAATGTCCGCATGGCGGCTGATCTTGCCGACCTTGGTAATGTCACGGTTGCCGGTAATATGAGTACGCCCGGATTTGGAAGTATCGAACAAAGCATTACGGAACGCCAAAATGAAAAGAATTACCGGTATGATTTTGCTACAAACCTTCAACTAGGTAAGTTCTTCCCGGAAAAGACCGGTATCAACATCCCAATGCATTTTGACTATTCCGAATCCTTTAGTGATCCTGAATATAACCCTCTTAACCCCGATGTTAAATTCGAAGATGATCTGCAAACCTATGAATCCGATCATAAGAGAGATTCCATACGTAACCTTTCACAGGATTATACGCGCAGGAAAAACATTAACTTTATGAATGTACGAAAGAATAGAACAGGTGGCTCTTCAGATCCCAAGCCCTGGGATATAGAGAATTTTAACCTGTCCTATTCTTTTAGCGAAATTTATCACCGCGATATTGATGTGGAACATGATCTGCAAAAAACTTATACAGGAGCATTGGGTTATAATTTCTCCACGAACCCCAAACCTGTTGAACCGTTAAAAAATGTTGGTTTCTTAAAAAGCCCCTATCTTTCATTAATACGGGATTTTAATTTTAATTATATGCCGCGGACCTTGTCTTTCCGTACAAATATAAACAGGCAGTATAATGAACATCTAATGCGGAATAAAACCCAGGCCGATATTATTATCGATACGAATTATGTAAAAACATTTGACTGGAACAGGCAGTATGATCTAAAATATGATTTGACAAAATCGCTGAAAATAGACTATCGTGCTGACGCTATGGCTCGTGTGGACGAACCTACCGGTCGACTGGACAAGGAGGATAGCGACTATTCAGCAAAAATGGATACCATCTGGGATAATGTAATGGATCTGGGACGCATGAATCAATATAGTCATGTGGCAACAGTTAATTATAACATTCCATTTGCAAAATTACCCCTGCTGAATTGGATCAACGGAAATGCAAAATATAAGGCAAATTATAATTGGCGTGCTGCACCCCGTGCTGCCGAATATCTTGGAAATACTATCGAAAACTCCAATACAGTGCAGTTAAATACCAGTTTGAGCATGAATACGCTTTATAATAAAATTGGGTATTTGAAAGAATTGAATTCCAAGGGTAGAGGAGGAAGAGGCAGAAGAGGGATGGAAAGAAATCAACGCGGACGCAGACCCGGTATGCAGAATGAAGGGGAAAATAAAGAAGAAAGCGACAAAAAAGAGGATGAAGAAGGTGAAGATAGCATTTTCAGGAAAATAATGGATAATAGCCTGAAAGTCCTGATGGGAGTAAAAAATGTTTCTGTTAATTATACAGAAAACAATGGTACTGTAATGCCAGGTTTTAAAGATGATCCTACAATCCTGGGAAATAATTTTAACACCAATGCTCCGGGGCTTGGGTTTGTTTTTGGAGAGCAAACTGACTTACGGGAACGAGCATTTAAAAACGGCTGGCTTACGACCAGCGACCGCCTTAACTCTGCTTATATGAAGAAGCATACAAATTCATTAAACGCCAGAGCTACCATCGAGCCCTATCAAAATTTCCGGATTGAACTTACAGCTAATCGCAATTACACCAATAATTATAAAACATTTTACCGGGCAGACTCTTTGGGTAACTTTAAAAATTACTCGGAAAATGAGCAGGGGAGCTTCAGCATGTCATACTTTACATGGAATACTGCCTTTATAAGCGATGATGACTCGGATTATTCCAATGAAAATTTTGAAAACTTCAGATCATATTTGCTAAAAATTGCCAATCGTCTCTCAAAAAACAATCCCAATTCGGATTTCAATCAACGCGATAGCCTTGGGTTTCCCGATGGCTATAGTATGACATCTCAGGATGTTATGGTTCCTTCATTTTTGGCTGCTTATGGTGGTAAAAATCCGGATAAAATAAGTTTGGATTACTTCCCGGATATACCTTTACCTAACTGGCGCTTAACATTTAATGGACTGACAAACATTGACCTTGTTGGGGATTTGTTTAAAAATGTGTCTATTAATCACTCTTATAGCTCTACCTATACTATTGGCGGATATCAATCGAATACGGAATATGATGAAACGAACGACGGTTTTCAATATATCCGCCGGCAGACGGGTGTCTTTATTCCTGAATATGAAATCAATCAGGTCATGATAACCGAGCAGTTTAGTCCGCTTATCAGCTTTGATATGACCATGCATAATAGCCTGACCACAAGGATTGAGGTCAAGAAATCCAGGAACCTGGCATTGAGCTTTTCCAACAACCAGTTGACTCAGATTAGTAGTTCGGAATTTGTTATAGGTGCCGGATACAGGGTGAAAGATGTTCAGTTTGTTATCAAAACCGGAGGCCAGTCAAGACGACTGAGCAGTGACTTGAATATTAAGGTCGACCTTTCTTTCCGGGATAATAAGACCGTGTTGCGTAAATTGGTGGAAGATGCCAATCAGATTTCCGCCGGACAAAAAGTGATTTCAATTAATACTTCTGTAGATTATAAAATAAGCAAGTCAATCAATCTGAGATTATTCTACGACCAGGTTATCAATGATCCTTATGTCTCTTCTCAAATAGAAAATTCCAATATTAATGCAGGAATTAGCCTGAGCTTTACACTGGCTCAATAGGTCACAGGAAAAAATGCCGGGGTATAGACAAAAAAAGACAGACCATAGCAGCCTGTCTTTCTCCATAGAAAATCTTTTGCAGATCGTTTTCAACCTGCTTTAATAATTCAGGTTAGGAACCTTTTTCTTTATCTTTATCTTCTTCTTTCTTTTTCTCTTCATCTGAAGTTTCCTGTTTCTTATCTTCCTTTTCCTGACTTTCTTCTGTGGAAGCCTTTTTTTCGGTTTCTTCCCCTGCAGTCTTTTCCTGACTTTGATCCTCACCGGGTTTTTTCTTGCTTTCTTCTTCTCCGGTCATTTCCTCTTTTTGCTCCTCTTCTGCCTTTTTATTCTCCTCTTTTTCACCGGTTTTCACCTTATTTTTTACTTCACCGGAAGTAGACTGCTCTTCCACGGGGCATGTTTTTACACCCAGAATAGCATAAAGACCACAGAATGAAACCAGGGATGTGACCACTAAAATAATTGCCACAATACCCAGGACGATTGCCAGGGTTCCTGTAATGACTTCCGTAAAATAAAGTATGCCAATCAACACTGCTAATAGCAGGCGGATGACTTTGTCTGTTTTTCCTACATTTTTCTTCATAAGTTTATTTTTTTATGGATTTAGATAGATTATCGCTTGATATGTTCAATCTAATTTTTTGGGTTTTTCTGTGTTTCCTAAAGAGGTAACATAACGTAATGTTAACTAAACAGTTGAGCACAACTTATAATCTAAACAGTCAAAAATTCTTTTTGTTCATTTTTAATTCTGATTAACAATCTCATAGCCTGCATAATAATCTGTAAAGGGTTAATATGATTGTTTTAGTAAAAAAAACACCAAAGAAATAATTCAATCTGCTATTTCTCTAATTCTATATGCCTGTTTAACTGGCAGATATGCCTGGATTTTATACAGTATTTAAAGCTAATTTGTTGGCTAATTTTTCGTAATTTTAACTCAAATTTTAAATTCAAAAATTATGCGCAACCTTTTGTTAACGCTTCCCCTGCTGGCAAGCTTTTTATTTCTTGCGGCTCAGGGTTTTGCAGAGAACAACAATAACAATTACGAGGATTACGATGCAGTTACTGTTTTTGACAGCACAACCGTCGATGTCCAACCCAGTGGACTGAGTTATGTAAACATCCACAAGCTCATCAAAATCAATACAGTAAAAGGAGCCAAACAAAACCATACGGTTCGATTTGATTATGACCCGCTTTCGGCTTTTGTAAGAATTGATGAAGCAATTATCCACCGTGCTACCGGAGAAACGGAAAAAATCGACACGAGTCTTGTCAAAGATTATCCGGCAGCCGCTCGAATGATTTACTGGGGAGCAAGAAAGAAAATGATCCCGGTAGGCAGGCTTAATCCCGGCGATAAAATAGAAGTGAAAATGTTTCGCAAAGGGTTTACTTATGCATTGTTGCAACAGGAAGACGACCGCTACGTTCCTCCAATGCGCGGACATTATTACGATATTGTGGAATTCTGGAGCGATCAGCCCATAAAAGAAAAAGTTTATCAGGTATACGCCCCTAAAGAAAAGCCTTTGCAATATGAATTTTATAACGGTGAAGTCGGAGTATCTTCCCGTTTCATAGACAGTCAAATCGTTTACACTTTTACAAAAAAAGATATTTTCCCTATCCAGCGGGAGCCGCACATGGTTGCCCTCACAAACATAGCCCCAAAGCTTTTGCTTACGACCAGCCCGGACTGGGAGGCAAAGTCCGTCTGGTTTTATAATGTAAATGAAGATTACGGCAGCTTTGAAACTACTCCTGAGATAACCCAAAAAACGAAAGAAATTTTGGAGGGCGCTGACTCAGAGCTGGACTCTATCTCCCGGCTCACGCACTGGGTCGCCGATGAGATCAGATACTCCGGAATTTCCATGGGAGAAGGCGAAGGGTACACTCTTCACAAAGGGGAAACGATTTTTCGCGACAGAATAGGTGTTTGTAAAGATAAAGCCGGCATGCTCATTACTATGCTGCGCGCTGCCGGTTTTGAATCTTATGCCGCTATGACTATGGCCGGCTCACGCATTGAAGATATCCCAGCAGATCAGTTCAACCACAGCATTACGGTTGTTAAGATGAGCGATGGCTCATGGAAAATCCTCGATCCTACGTGGGTTCCTTTTGTCAGGGAATTATGGTCCAGTGCGGAGCAGCAACAAAATTACCTGTTGGGGCTGCCCGAAGGATCTGATTTAAAGAAAACACCCGTTTCCGATCCGGAAAATCACTATTTTAACTTGACCCTGAACACAACCCTAAACAGCAACGGAACCCTAAGCGGAACGCTTCACCTGGAAGCCGAAGGGCAGTCTGATGCTGCTATCCGTGGGTTTTTTACACGTAACCCTGTCAGTAAATGGTATGCCTACGTAGAACGGCAGATTACCGGAGTTGATCCGGCAGCAAAAATAAAAAGTCTTGATTATGGTGATCCTTACGATTATTCCAATCCCATTCAAATAAATATTGAATTTGAAATCCCGCATTATGCTACGCAGGCTAACGGGAAATTGTACGTAAACCCATTAAGCACACAGCCGCTGTTTATGGCAGCTAATTACCATAGAAACTTCAGTGGTAACATCAAAGAACGTAAATATGCATTTAAAGACCGTTGCTCCCGATTAGTAACCATCAAGGAGACAATGCAGTTGCCGGCCAACATAAGCACAGCCAAAGTTCCCGATGACGCAGAAGGCCGCTCATCCGCTGCTGACTATAACTTATCTTACCAACAAAAAAACAATACGCTTGTAATGAGCCAAAGGCTTTCATTTAAAAAACGAGTGTATAAAGCCAGCGAATGGCCGGGATACAAAAATGCCATAATGGCCCAAAAGAAATTTGAAAATAAACCGGTAATAATCACCTTAAAATAAATCCAATTATGTTACGCATATATTTTTCTTCTGTAATATTTATTCTTGTCTTCTTCTTAAGCAGTAATCAAGCTTTTTGCGAAGAATATGAACATGATGCGGTTTATCATGAATTAAAAAAAGAATACAAACTCAATGAGGACGGAAGTATAGAGTTCCACTATTATAAAAAACTGGAGATCAAAACTTATTATGCTTTTCACCGAAAGTACGGAGAAACTTTCATTGTTTACAATCCAAAATATCAGGATTTGACCATTAACAAATCCGTTACGACAATGGCAGATGGCACAGTTGTCCCTGCCCCTGACAATGCGTTTAATGAAGTACTCCCCCGGCAAGCGAAGAATGCTCCGGCCTACAATCATTTGCGCGAGATGGTTGTCACTCACACAGGACTGCAGAAAGGAGCTGTTATTGAACTGGATTATACCATTACGAGTAAAGCCGGATTTTATCCTTTGCTGATGAACCGTGAAATCCTCTCGAAAGAGATTCCGGTGAAAAAGATGGAAGTTATCGCAAGCATCCCTGAAGATGCAGTTTTAAATCATCAGGCTACTGGCATAAGGACAGCACCCGAGGTTAAGAAAAATGACGGACGAAAACACTATTCCTGGAAATTTTCAAACCTGGATGCCCACCCTTCCGAACCATACAGCCCCAAACCATATCAATTCCTTCCGATGCTGGAATTTTCCACGGGAAACATAGCCAAAGAGATTGCTGCCATTAATGCAAAAGAGGCAAAATCAACCGAAGCTTTCAATACGCAAATGGAAGATATCCTGCGGATCATAGAACTACCCGGAGAGTCAAAAAAGACAGAACGCATCTATCAACTTTATAAATTTGTAAAAGAAAACATCAATCATTATACTATCAACCCGGCATATTATGGTTTTAAGCCACGTTCGGCCAACAAGGTCTTACAGTCTAACGGAGCTAAGGAATTGGAAGCCTGCCGTTTGCTTGCAAAAATGCTACAACATACGGACATTGAAGCTGAGTTGGTTTATGCCTTTTCGCATAGTTCCACACGGCCGGAAAAAAACCTTATGTTTCCTGCATTTCCCATGGTCCAGGTAGAATATGAGCGTGAAAGCTTGTTTTTAAATCCGTTCCACTCGTTGGATAAAAATCCATTGTTGCATAACAAAAATCTATCTGTTTATTTTCTTGAAGGGAAACGAGCAGGAAGAATCATCCCCGTAAAAAAATATAACGATAACATCTTTGCCCTTACCATGGACCTTAATCTGGATAAAAAAGATAACGTCACCGGAACAGCAAAAATTAACCTTTCCGGAGCCTTTAACCAGCGTTTGAATTTTATGCTAAATCAGGAGAAAGCAGTCAATAGTCTAGCCAATCATTTAGGGCTAAAGTTTTCCGATGCCGAAGTTAATGTCGAATCTTCCCGGACTACTATTCATGCTAAAGTGGATGCAGGGAAACTATCACAATTGAATGGGCTAAAATCGTTTTCTATGGACAACTTCCGTTTAAAGACCGGTGAGATAAATCTTTCTCGAATCAGTGATAAACGGAAAAATCCATTGTCTCTTGACTTTCCGTTTACCGAGAAACTTGATATAACACTCAACTTACCTGATGAAGCACAACCCATAATGGATAACAAGAGAGAAAGCACTCATAAAACAAAAAATAGCTTGTTCCAGTGCAAGATAAAGCCACGCAGCAATAAAATACTTATTGAGCGGGAGCTGACGATTGATAAAGAACGGTCATCCCAAAACTTTAACTACCAGGGAATGAAAACCATGATGCTCTATACCAGAATGCAGAAACACAATCAAATTTTATTTAAATAACTCCAATGTTGTGTAAAAAAACTATTTTTGCACTGCATTAAAAGCAAACACTTATGAGTCAGGGCAAGCAATACATCTGTCCGAAATGCGGAAACCGGAATTATGAACTGGATAGCTTTGCAGCTACCGGTGGCGGGTTTGCCAAATTATTTGATGTGCAGAACAAACGTTTCACAACAATCACATGCACTCAATGTAAGTACACAGAAATTTATAAAGGCTCGACCGGCAAAATGAGTAATATTCTTGATTTTCTGGCTGGTGGATAAAAATAAGTATATTTATGGGGAAAGGTAATAGCGAAGATTTTTTCAAAAAGATTATAGCACACGCAAAAGAATACGGATTTATTTTCCAATCCAGCGAGATCTATGACGGCTTGAGTGCCGCTTATGATTATGGTCCTTTTGGTGTAGAACTCAAAAACAATATCAAAGATTATTGGTGGAAATCCATGGTTCAGTATCATGAAAACATAGTGGGTCTGGATTCAGCTATTTTTATGCATCCATCCACATGGAAAGCTTCCGGACATCTGGAGGCATTCAATGACCCGATGATCGATAACAAAGACTCAAAGAAACGATACCGGGCCGATGAGCTTATCGAAGACCACCTGGATAAAATTGAGAAAAAGATCGATAAAGAAATAAAAAAAGCCGCTAAACGCTTCGGGGACGATTTTGACGAAGACCAGTTCAGATCTACTCACCCGAAGGTTTTGAAATATACTGAAAAGATCGAGGCGATTAAAAATCGCATGAATAATGCGCTTGAGAACGAACAGCTGGATGAGCTGAAAAAATTAATTGAAGAAGAAAACATCACCTGCCCGGTTTCCGGATCGGCAAACTGGACCGATGTTAGACAATTCAACCTGATGTTTTCCACAGAGCTTGGCTCAACATCAGAAAATAATAAAATCTACCTGCGTCCCGAAACAGCCCAGGGGATTTTTGTAAATTACCTGAACGTCCAAAAGACCGGACGCATGAAGCTACCATTTGGTATTGCTCAAATCGGTAAAGCCTTCCGGAACGAAATTGTGGCTCGTCAGTTTATCTTCCGCATGCGGGAGTTTGAACAAATGGAATTGCAATATTTCGTGCAACCCGGAACAGAAATGGAATGGCTGGAATACTGGAAAAATGAACGCGTCAAATGGCACAAAGCCCTCGGTATTGATGATGATTTCTTCCGGCTCTATGAACATGAGAAACTGGCGCATTATGCCAATGCAGCTTACGATATTGAGTTCGATTTTCCATTTGGATTTAAAGAACTTGAAGGCATTCACTCACGCACGGATTTTGACCTGAGCGCGCATCAGGAACACAGTGGCAAGAAGCTTCAATATTATGATCCCGAAACACAGGAAAGCTATGTGCCCTATGTTGTAGAGACCTCCATCGGTCTGGACCGCATGTTCCTTGCTGTTCTCACTGCCGCTTATAAGGAAGAAAAGCTACAGGACAATTCGGAACGTGTTGTATTGAAAATTCCGCCCATATTATCACCCTATAAAGCAGCCGTCTTTCCGCTAACGAAAAAAGACGGATTGCCCGAAAAAGGACGTGAAGTAATGGATAAACTGAAATTTAACTTCATGTGTCAATATGAGGAAAAAGATACCATTGGAAAACGCTACAGACGGCATGATGCCATCGGTACACCATACTGCATCACCGTGGATCACCAGACACTGGAAGATAATACTGTAACCATACGCGAAAGAGACAGCATGGAGCAGGAACGGGTGGAGATCGACAGGCTACAGGAAATTATTCAAAAGCGTTTGTCAATGTAAATTAGGGTCTGCCTATTTACGAGACACAAATACAGGAGCTACTCAACTTCAGAAAGCGTCTGATTTTTAGCAACTTTAAACATATCACGTTCAAGTAATAACCACCAGAAACCGGAAAATCTTATTCGTGTGTGCTATTTTCATAGCGCGGGTCCGGATCAAAATCAGGATCAGTATCCACAAGTTTATAGACTTTATCATTTCTCCGAACAACATCGTAAACCGGAACAGAACAAACGTCCCCTTTATGAGTGCTTTTCACACTTTGCAGGTCAACCCGGATTTCTTCCGCCTTTTGTTCATGCACCCCTGTCGTTGGCCCGATGATCAGTAACTCGTCTCCTACGGAGATATCGTGCGTTTGCATGGTAATTTCAGCGACACCAATTTTTGAGTAATAATTGGTGATCTTCCCGACGTAGATCTTTTTCTTAGTTGCTTGTGAACCGGGCTTTTTCGTCCATTCGCCAAGGCGTTTTCCGAGATAATACCCATCCCAGAAATCCCTGTTATACACCGATTTTAATTCTTCATTCCATTCGTTGATTTTCTCTTGTGTAAAATGACCTTCCTGATATGCTTTAACAGCATCGCGATACATAGCTACAACAGTTTTCACATATTCCGGAGACCGTCCCCGGCCTTCAATTTTCAGCACGGTTGCACCGGCTTTCAGGATTTTATCCAGGAAATCCACGGTTTTCAGATCTTTCGGCGACATGATATACTCATTGTCCACCTCCAGTTCCAGCTCATTGCGTTTGTCAAATACTCGATAAGGCCTTCGGCAGGGCTGCAGGCATGCTCCGCGATTGGCTGAAGAGTTTAACAGGTCCAGGCTCATGTAACATTTTCCTGAAACAGCCATACACAACGCTCCATGGATAAACATTTCCACCTGTACCAAATTCCCTGAAGGACCACAAATACTCTGTTCCCGGATAGCGTCTGTAATAGCTTTTACCTGCCGCACATTCAGTTCCCGCGCCAAAACCATAACATCTGCAAAATGTGCATAATACCGCACAGCTTCGATATTAGTAATGTTGGTTTGTGTAGACATGTGGACTTCCATCCCTTGCTCTCTGGCATATTGTATCACGGCCATATCCGAGGCTATAATTGCCGATATGCGATTTGCCCGGGCTGCGTCTACGGTCTTCCGCATTTCTTGCAATTCTTCATCGTAGATAATCGTATTCAATGTAAGGTAAGTCCGCACATCATTCTCGCGACAAATTTTTGATATTTGTTGCAGATCCTCCAAACTGAAGTTCTGTGAAGAACCGGAGCGCATATTCAAATGGCCGGTGCCAAAATATACCGAACCGGCTCCGGCTTGAATAGCAGCCGCCAGCGACTCATAAGAACCTACCGGCGCCATGATTTCTATGTCAGAAATGGTATTTTGCATCTTATTCATTTTCTAAAATAAAACCCGACTGAACCGGGAATCCTCTGAATTTTAACTTATCGCTTTCTCCAACTTTTCCTGAACACGGCGCAAAATTGCCTTTTTTTTACAATTACAGACAGAATACCGGTAGTAAGCTTTCAGAAAGCAAGCGTCCTTTTTAGCAACGTAATACAAATTACTAAGTTACTGCTTAAACATAGCTTTTAAACGATTGTTTACGGAAAAATTGCTCATCCATTTATACAGGAATTCAGGTAAATTTCCGTTTCGACCCTGAACCGCTAAAGAACAAAAACTGTATTAACATGATCAGAACAATAGTCATCAAGGAGCTTAACAAAGAACGTGTAATTGTCTGGAAAAACTCACTTATCCTAAAGGATTCGATAAAAAAGAAAACCGTATGATGAACGACAACTAAAATGGCACTATACGTAAATACCCACCGGAAACCCATATCTTGTATTGTAGGACTTGCTCCTGCTTCCAAATCATCCTGACGGGTAAGTGCATCGATCAAAAAGGGCCTTAAAAAGGCGATCAAAACCAGTGCTGCTGCATGCATACCGGGAGTGCCCGAAAAAAGATCAACAGCATAGCCCGTAACAAAAGCCAGTATCAACACCCATTGTTTGGCTAAATTAAAAGGCAATAAGAGTATAAACATTACATATAGCAATGGGTTTAAATAACCACTGATATTCATGTGATTTAATACAAGACCTTGTATCAAAACAAAAATGATAAACCGGAAAATATAAATAATGGTATTATTCCACTTCATCATCCCTCCTTTCCAGCAAATCTTGTTGCTCGCCCTTCATCAGATTGGTTACCACATACACGTATTCTGAATTGTTATAATCTTCGGAAAATTTAATATCAATATTATAAAAGCTTTTCCCCTGTTCCAACACAACATCCAATACGGTTCCTATCAATATGTTTTCCGGAAAAAGCAAAGAGTTACCACTTGTTACAATGGTATCTCCTTCTTGAACATTGACATGTGAGGGGATATCATTTAATTCCCCTTTTCGATAATTCACGCCGGGCCAGGTAACAAAGCCTTTTTGTTTATTCTTTTTAAGCATGGCACTCAACGTTGTTTGCTTATGCAATACCGACTGTACCAAACTATAATTAGCAGAAACTTCGACTATGATTCCAATAACGCCATTTGAAGAAATAACTCCGGTGTTTTTTTCTATACCTTGATTCTTTCCTTTATTAATCATCCAGTTATTATTCCTTCTGCTCACCGAGGAAGAGATCACACGAGCCGGAATAAATTCCATGTACTTATGATACAACGTATCCTTGTGGCGGATGGTCTTTAGTGGCGTTTTCATAAAGGCATAGTCCGAATGATTTCGGAGCCTGGCATTTTCTTCAGCAAGTTCGGTATTGGTTTTTTTCAACTTGAAATACCCTGTTATATCATCCGTAATTTCATAAATTTTTCCTGTAATTTGGCTGGAAGAATGAATAAAAACATTTTTGTGATAATAATTCTCCTGTACAATAATGTAGACTGCTAATACTTCTAAGAGCAGAAACAAGAAAAAGAAATTATTTCGCCATAAGAACAGGATCAGGTTACGCATACTACATCCGCCTGTTTCAGATTATTTAATTAAAAAAGTAAATTTATCAAAGTTTTTCAGAGCAATACCGGTACCTCTGGCTACGGCTCTAATCGGGTCTTCCGCCACGTGAACAGGCAGCTTGGTTTTCATCTGCAGGCGTTTGTCCATTCCCCGTAACATAGAACCGCCACCGGCAAGGTAAATACCTGTATTAAAAATATCGGCAGATAATTCCGGAGGTGTCATCTCCAAAGCATTTAAAACAGCGGTTTCAATTTTGGAGATGGATTTATCCAGGCAATGCGCAATTTCCGCATAATTAACCATAATTTCTTTCGGAATACCGGTAAGCATATCTCGCCCATGGACGGCATAATCTTCCGGAGGATTATCTATTTCGGTCATGGCAGCGCCTACATTAATTTTAATGCGTTCAGCGGTGCGTTCTCCGATGTTGATATTATGCTGTTTTCTCATGTACTGCATAATATCCTGTGTAAAGTCGTCACCGGCAATCCGTATGGATTTATTATTGACAATGCCTCCGAGGGCGATCACAGCGATTTCGCTTGTTCCTCCTCCCACATCAATAATCATATTTCCCGAGGGCTCCAAAACGTCAATTCCGATTCCGATGGCAGCTGCCATCGGTTCGTGTATCAGTCTTACATCACGCGCCCCGGCCTGCTCGGCAGACTCCCGGACAGCGCGCTCCTCCACTTCGGTGATTCCGGAAGGAATACAAACAACCATCTTTAAAGATGGCGGAAACAATGTGTTTTTGGAACCTATCATCTTGATAAATTCCCGTATCATATACTCCGCAGCCTGGAAGTTGGCAATAACTCCATCGCGAAGCGGACGTATTGTTAATATCTCCTGATGCGTTTTCCCATGCATCATCATAGCCTTTTTCCCTACAGCGATAATTTTTTCAGTACGCCTGTCAATGGCAACTATCGAAGGCTCATCAACAACGACTTTATCATTCTGGATAATAATCGTGTTCGCTGTCCCCAGGTCAATGGCTATTTCTTTGTTAAAAAATGAAAACATTCCCATGTTCTAAAATTATATAATTTGGTATTCGAATGAACCTGTAAAGATACAACAGCTTTTTGTTTTTTTATAAAATTAATGCTTAAAATGTCGCATTCCTGTAAATACCATTGTCATTTGCTGTTTGTCGCAATAATCGATAGAATCCTGATCGCGTTTTGAGCCACCGGGCTGGATAACGGAAGTGATTCCTTCTTTATGAGCCAACTCCACGCTGTCAGCAAACGGGAAAAAAGCATCCGAAGCCATAATCGCTCCATTTAGGTCAAAACCAAACCGATGAGCCTTTTCGATAGCCTGCTTAAGGGCATCCACACGGGAAGTCTGACCAACACCACTGGCAATAAGCTGATTATCTTTGGCCAAAACTATTGCATTGGATTTCGTGTGTTTGACGGCTTTCATTCCAAAAATCAAATCAGAAACCTGACTCGCATCAGGAGCTTTCTTCGTTGCCACTTCCAGCTGATCAGGAGCCACCATTTTATCATCACGATCCTGCTGAAGATATCCATTTAACATGGACTTTATCTGCGACTTGCTTTGCAATTCCTTTTTTTGTTTTAATAAAATCCGGTTCTTTTTTTGTTTTAAGACAGCAAGAGCATCATCGTCAAAATATGGAGCAACAAGGACTTCAAAGAACAGTTTATTGATTTCTTCAGCTACCGCTTTGTTCACTTTCGCATTCGTCACCAATACCCCACCGAAAGCGGACACCGGATCACCGGCTAAAGCCATTTTCCAGGCCGTTACGATGTCGTCATGTTGAGCTAAACCACAGGCATTCGTATGTTTAAGCACAGCAAAAGCTGTTCCCTCAAACTCCTGTATTAAATGCATACCCGCATCAATATCAACGATATTGTTATAGGAAATTGCCTTACCATGGAGTTGCTCCATGATTTCCTGCCAATCGCCATAAAACCGTCCATTTTGATGGGGATTTTCTCCATATCGTAGCTCATGGCTTTCTTTTTCACTTATTCGCAGAGAATCGATTTTTTCTTCCTGATTGAAATATTCGAATATCGCTGAATCGTACCGGGAGGAGACTTCAAAAGCTGCGGCCGCCAAATATTTTCTCTGTTCCTGACGAACAGCCCCATTTTGTTTTTCAAGCCAATCTTCCAGCTGATCCTGATACTCTACGGAAGGAACAACTGTTACATCATTATAATTTTTAGCTGCTGCGCGGATTAAAGAAATTCCGCCTATATCGATTTTTTCTATAATTTCCTCATGAGAAGCTTCCGAAGCAACTGTCTTTTCAAAAGGATACAAATCCACAATAACAAGATCAATCTCAGGGATATCATATTCTGAGCAATCTTCACGGTCCTGGTTTTGCTCGCGGCGCGATAAAATTCCACCAAAAACGGCAGGATGCAATGTTTTGACTCTTCCCCCAAGAATAGAAGGATAAGTAGTCAGAGACTCTACTGATTTTACTGAAATCCCCATTTCTTCGATATACTTATAGGTCCCGCCAGTAGAATAAATTGTTACTCCCAGCTCATCCAGCTTTTTGACAATTTTATCGATGTTTTCTTTATGAAAAACAGAAATTAATGCACTTTTAATTTGTTTCATGAAACTTTTATTTTTATAATTCTCTTTTAAACAACTACTTATGTTATTGTGAATTAATATTTTAGCTTTTACAATTTTATAAAAAAACTAAAAGCTATACAAGTCTATCTGTTTGGATAATTTCTTATATTTTTACACATAAATTTGAGTTCGTTTATAAAATCGCTTCCTTTTTAGAAGATCAACATTTAACGAATAGAAAAACATCATAAACCCGATGTCCTGAGGAATATGCTTATTATTTTACGCTTAATACGAGAAAGTTATATCTTTGCTATTCAGTCATTAATAGCAAACAAGCTAAGAACCATTTTGTCTTTATTGGGCATTACGATAGGTATTTTTGCTATAATTTTCGTGTTAACCACGGTAGACTCCATGGAGCGGACTATCCGGGAAAGCATGCAGTCTTTAGGCAAGAGTACGATTTTTATCCAGAAGTGGCCATGGGGTTATGGCGGTGAATATCATTGGTGGGAATATGTTAACCGGCCGATGGTATCTTATGAAGAGATGCAGGAGTTGCAAGACAGAGTTCGCGGGGATGAGGCCATGGCATTTATGGCCAGCACATCAAAGACGGTGGAATATCGGGATAAAAACATATCGAATATAACCATCATGGGGGTTAGTTATGAATACAACCAGCTGGAAAGCATCAACATTCGTGAAGGGCGGTATTTTACTCCTTCGGAAAGCTCTCTGGGTTCAAACATGGCTATTTTAGGGCATGACGTTGCCGATAAATTGTTCCCCGGAACCAGTGCTATTGGGAAAAGCATTAAGATTTTCGGAAGGAAGCTAACGGTCATCGGTTATATTGAAAAGATGGGAATGGATAATTTTGGTATGTCAACGGATAAGCAGGTGCTTGTTCCTGTTATGTATCTGCGCAGCATCATGGATCTCCGGAATAATAGTATGAATCAGTCGATTATGACCCGCCCTGCAGAGGGTGTGGATGCAGCTATGTTTAAAGGGGAACTTAAAGCTGCTATGCGCAATATGAGAAGTATCCGTCCGGATGAAAAGGATAATTTTGCGATTAATGAGGTGGATGTAGCCAGTAAAAACCTTGCCAGCTTGTTTAGCACGATCAGCGTAGTTGGCTGGTTCATTGGGGGGATATCTATTTTTATCGGTGGCTTCGGCATTGCAAATATCATGTTTGTTTCCGTTAAAGAACGAACAAAAATCATTGGAATACAAAAGGCTCTGGGCTCGAAGAATTACTTTATTCTATTACAATTCCTTTTCGAAGCCATCATTTTATCTGTTATCGGTGGGTTGGTCGGATTATTTTTTGTTTGGTTAACAACCTTACTTCTGGCTGATATTCAATTTGCAAATATTGAATTTAAACTTTATCTGGATCAGTCAAACATTATCCTGGGTTTAACCGTTTCAATAATAGTCGGAATATTTTCAGGAATCATTCCTGCCATTCAAGCCTCGCGAATGAATCCCGTGGAAGCAATCAGGACGGGAAATTAATAAAAAATACAATGTTCTCGAAAATAAAATCAAGATAAAATGAAAATTATAAGCACCACAATTGCCTGTTTTCTCTTCGGATTATTCAGCTCAATTCCTATTGAAGTTGATAAGGCGACCTCGCAAGAAGTCATCGGAGGCATAGCCGGATCCGGAAAAGTGAACGAATACAGGGTAGACATTACGATAAAGAAAAATCCGGGAAAAATAACTCTTGAGGGAATAATCATTAAGGGACACTATTTTGATGATTTTAAAATTATTCCCTCAGAAAACAATATGAAACACTTTTCCAAAAAAGAACAGGCTTCCTTTTTCGAACAAACAGAGAAGGGAGCAAAATTCACGTTAAGTTTTGCCAAACGATGGAACTCCGACAAAAGCGGGAATCTTATCCCGCCACCTGAAAAAGATTATGATGTCCCCGATGATCTAAAAGGGAAAAACATGGTTATCTGCCGCTGGAAAGGAAAGAGAAAGTTTGTAGAAATACCCAAAGTTGAAAAGAAACCAACGAAACACATGCCTTAACAGCAAGTTATCCTTTTTCATCAATGCTATTTCAGGACAAGTCGTAAATCCGGAAGAAAAAAGATCGTTATTTGCAAAACATCCCAGCATGCTCATCCGGGAACAGATAACGCTCGGGCAATCAATCCGTTAAATGACATTTTAACCAATAATTATATATACAGTTTGAAATACGAAAATTATGAGTAAGAAATCAATATTAATAATCATGGATGGTTGGGCAGAAGCAAAGCAGGAAAATGCAAGTGCTATCAATTCTGCCAACACACCATATATAGATAGTTTACACAACAATTCTGAAGTTGCCTATACACGTTTAAAAACCTCCGGAGAAGTTGTCGGCTTACCGGAAGGACAAATGGGAAATTCAGAGGTAGGCCATTTAAATATCGGCGCCGGAAGAATTGTCAATCAAGATATTGTCCGGATCAATAAAGCCATTGAAAGCAACGAAATCGAAAGCAACCCAACACTACAGCAAGCATTCACCTACGCTGAAGAAAACGATAAGGCAGTACATTTCCTCGGCCTGGTATCCGATGGTGGCGTGCATTCCTCCACTAAGCACCTGATGAAGTTAACTGAGATGGTGGAAAAAACAAACATCAACCGCTCCTATGTTCATGTACTTACTGACGGACGTGATACGGATCCCAAAAGCGGAATACGTTATGTGAAAGAACTGCAGGATTATTTGTCTCCCCAAAAAACACGTATAGCCTCTGTGTGCGGCAGGTATTACACCATGGACCGCGATAAGAGATGGGAGCGTATTAAACTGGGCTACGACTTGATGGTTAATGGGCGAGGCAAACCCGTAAAAGATGCTGTGAAAGGAATTAAAAATTCTTATGAAAACGGTATTACAGATGAGTTCATCAAACCCATTGTAATCTTTGATGAAGAAAACCAACCGACAGGTACGATTGAAGAAGGAGATGTAGTTATCTGTTTTAATTTCAGAACAGATCGCCTGCGTGAAATTACAACCGTACTTACCCAACAAGATATGCCGGAGCACAAAATGCAAACACTTGACTTGCATTATGTTACTATGACACGGTATGATGAGCGTTTCAAAAACATTCATGTTATTTTCTCAAAACCTGACCTTAAAAACACCATGGGAGAAGTTATTGCTAATAATAACAAGCAACAACTGCGTATTGCTGAGACAGAAAAATATGCCCATGTAACCTTTTTCTTTTCCGGCGGTCGCGAAGTACAATTTGAAAATGAAGACCGTATCTTAGTTCCTTCACCAAAAGTCCCAACTTATGACCTGCAACCTTCCATGAGTGCTCATGAAGTGCGTGACAAAGTAATTGAAGCGTTGAATAAAAACACTTATGATTTTGTTTGCTTAAACTTCGCCAATCCGGATATGGTAGGACATACAGGCGTTTTCAAAGCTATCGTGGAAGCCGTTGAAACCGTAGATAGCTGTGTTAAAGACGTGGCAGAAGCAGCTATAAATAATGACTATGCAGTTTTTATAACTGCAGACCATGGCAATGCAGACCACGCTTTAAATGAAGACGGAAGCCCCAATACAGCACATTCAACAAACCCGGTGCCTCTGTTTGTTCTGAACACAAACATAAAACAACTAAAAAATGAAGGTAAACTTGCCGATATTATACCCACTATGCTTACGGTAATGGATATTCCTGTACCCAAAGACATGACTGGCAATATACTGATTGAAAGCTAGTTGATCATTTCGGAGCACACTTCTACCACGGCGTTTTATTCAATGGCGTGAAATATTTTTTTATTTTTTAAAGTAAATCATTTTCAACAAGTTAATTTATAGAATCGTTCGTTGTTGAAAGCTTATCGGATTTTGCTTTTTTCAGCGCGGCATAAATTATTAACTTTACCTAAATTTTTGAGTAATATGAATAAGCGATGGATCATAAAAGAACAGGGAAACCAGGAAGCAATAGATCGCTTAAAACAAGAGTTAGGTGTAGATAATTATATTGCCGGCCTGCTTGTTCAGCGGGGAATGGACACGTATGATAAGGCACGCCGTTTTTTCCGGCCTGCCCTCTCAGATTTACATGATCCTTTTCTTATGAAGGATATGGACAAAGCCATCGAACGGCTGGAATGCGCTCTGGAAAACAATGAAAAGATTTTGGTTTACGGAGATTATGATGTTGACGGGACAACTTCAGTGGCTTTAATTGTTTCTTTTTTACGAGAATATCATCGAAACATCAGTTTTTATATTCCGGACCGTTATGAAGAAGGTTATGGAATATCCCAAAAAGGAATAGACTTTGCTTATTCCAATGAGTTCACGCTTATTATCGCCCTTGACTGTGGCATTAAAGCCATTGACAAGGTCAATTATGCCAACAAAAAACAAATTGATTTTATCATTTGCGATCATCACCTGCCCGGTGATGAACTTCCGGCTGCCCATGCCATTTTAGACCCGAAACGTCCCGGTGATAATTACCCATTCAAAGAACTCAGTGGTTGTGGTGTTGGCTTTAAACTAGTCCAAGCTTTTGCAAAACATAAAAATATTCCTTTTCATGAACTGGAGCAATACCTTGACCTTGTCGTTGTAAGTATTGCTTCGGATATTGTTCCCATAGTTGGCGAGAACCGTATTTTAGCATATTACGGGCTCAAGAGAGTCAATCAGACACCTCGTCCGGGATTAGAAGCCATACTGGAATATAGCAACATCAAACGAAGAATAGATCAACAACAAGGAGATGAACAGGCCTTTAATAAAGAACTAACCATCAGCGATCTGGTTTTTGTTATCGGACCCCGTATTAATGCCGCGGGGCGAATGAAAGATGCCAAACAATCCGTAGAGTTATTGACTTGTGATGATAAGCATTTTGCCCATCGACTCGGAGAAGAGATTAATAAAAACAACAATGACCGGAAAGAGCTGGACAGCTCAATTACCGGTCAGGCAAATAAACTAATATCAGAAGGAGAACGGTATGATAACCGAAAATCCATTGTCATTTATAACGAAAACTGGCATAAAGGAATAATTGGCATTGTGGCTTCACGCCTGATTGAAAAGTTCTATAAACCAACAATAGTGCTTACCCTGTCAAATAATAATTTGATTACAGGTTCGGCCAGGTCCATCAAAAACTTTGATATTTATAATGCAATATCAAGCTGTAGCGATTTACTGGACAGCTTCGGTGGCCATAAATATGCTGCCGGCTTATCAATGAAACCAGAAAATCTGGATGCTTTTATCGAACGTTTTGAGCAATATGCATCTGAAAACATCAGCGATTATGAAATGGTTCCGGAAATAGAAATAGATTCGGAGCTGCCATTGGAAGCTATCACATCCAAATTTTTCCGTATCCTAAAACAATTTGCACCTTTCGGCCCCGGAAATATGGCACCCCTGTTTATGACCCGAAGCATTATGGACAACGGATATTCAAAAGTTGTCGGGAAAAATCATTTAAAACTGAAAGTAGTTCATCCTGACAACTCTTATCTAAAATTCCCCGCTATTGCCTTTCAGCAAGGTCATCAATATAGCAATATGAATCAAAAGCCTTTTGATATTTGTTATCATATTGAAGAAAACACATGGAATGGCAATACAACCTTACAATTGAACATTAAAGATATAAAGTTTTCTGATAATTCATAATACTTTTTTCTGTGATCAAAAAAGAAACAGCAGAGGAGATAAAAAATGCAGCCCGCATAGAAGAAGTTGTGGGAGAATTCGTTTCCCTAAAGCGCAGGGGAACAAACTTGTTAGGATTATGTCCGTTTCATAATGAAAAGACACCTTCTTTTACGGTCAGCCCGGCCAAAGGCATATACAAATGTTTTGGTTGCGGGGTTTCCGGCGATGCCACACGCTTTTTAATGGATCATGAGAAATATAGCTATCCAGAGGCTTTAAGATACCTGGCCGGCAAATACAACATTCACATTGAAGAGACAGAGAGTACAGAAGAAGAAAAACAAGAGGAAAAGGAACGGGAAAGCTTAATTGCCGTTAACAACTTTGCAGCAAAACATTTTACGGAACGTCTGTGGAACTCAGATGAAGGAAAATCGATTGGCCTGGCCTATTTCCGTAATCGCGGTTTTACCGATGCCATTATTGAAAAATTCCAGTTGGGCTATAGTCCCCAAAAATGGGATGACCTAACTGCAGAAGCCCTAAACCAGGGGTATAAGCTTTCGTATCTGACCAAAGCAGGCCTCACCATTTCGAAAAACAACCGCGATTTTGACCGTTTCCGTAACCGGGTGATATTTCCCATTCACAATATGACCGGACGTGTTATTGCCTTCGGCGGACGAATCCTGAGCAGTGACAAAAAGCTACCCAAATACGTTAACTCGCCCGAGACGGAAATTTATAACAAAAGTAAGATTCTTTACGGGATCTACTTTGCCCGGAATGCGATTTCCAAAGAAGACAACTGTCTGCTTGTAGAAGGTTATACGGATGTAATTTCATTGCATCAGTCCGGTATAGAAAATGTTGTAGCCTCTTCCGGAACGTCCCTCACAAAAGAGCAAATCAGTCTTATCAAGCGATATACAAGCAATGTTACTATTTTGTTTGACGGAGACGAAGCCGGGTTAAAAGCCTCATTCCGTGGCATTGATATGATTTTGGAACAGGGAATGAATGTGAAGCTTGTACTTTTCCCGGAAGGTGAAGACCCCGACTCCTACGCCAGAAATCACCGCTCGGAAGAAATCCGCCAATTCCTTGAAGAAAATGCTAAGGATTTCATTGTCTTCAAAACAAACATCTTACTTAAAGATGCTCAGGATGACCCCATTAAGCGAGCTGAATTAATCAAAGATATTGTTCAGACAATTAGCAAAATCCCCGATCAGATCAAACGAAGCATATACATCAGAGAATGTTCATCCATTATCGATATGCAGGAACAAACCCTGCTAAATGAGATGAATAAATTATTGCGCAGCCAATACCGCAAAGATCTGAAAAAACAAGAATATGCTCCCGAACCACCGACAAAAGAAGTCACAACTGAAGTCCAACAAAAGGATCCGGAACAGGAAGCCATAGAAATTCAGGAAAAAAACATCATTCGGTTATTGCTAAATTATGGCCATCAATCATTTGTTCCGGATGAGGAAAACATTGACAGGGAGGATCAGGATAATCATATTAATGTTGCTGAAGCCATCGTAAATGATTTGACCGATGATGACATCCAGTTTGTTTTTCCCGTTTATCAGAAAATATTCGACATATACAGGGATTTTGTCGATAAAGAAGAGATAAAAAACAACAAAACCTTAACGCATCATGAAGACAAAGAGATAGCTGAAACCGCTATCAACCTTTTAGCGGAACCTTTTGAACTGAGTGAAAACTGGACGAAGAAGCACAAAATACATATCCAAAAGGAATCGGATATCCTTGAAAAAACAGTTGTACATTCTTTGTTGGCATTCAAATTAGACAAACTTAAACAACAAAAGCACAATATTCAGGAAAGTCTGAAAAATATGGATGAAAATAGCGATAATGCAGAAGTTATAGAACGGATGAAACAAATTAATAATCTAAACAAAAAGGTACAGGAGATTGCAGATAAACTTGGACGCATTGTCCTTCGTTAGCTCATTTTTTTTAAGGGAATAATCATAACCTGATTAGCTATATCTAATTATGGATCAAAACAAAACCATATTATTTTTCAATACAAATAAGAGCTGGGGAGGCGGCGAAAAGTGGCATCTGGAAATGGCGAAAGCCTTTGTTAAAAAGAATTATGTTGTCCATGTTTTTGCTCACAAGGATGGAGAATTGCTAAAGCGAAGTCAGCAGGAAAACATTCCCGTAACACCCGTTAATGTGGGAAAGTTATCTTTTCTAAACCCCGTTAAAATACAATCTGTAGCTCGCAAAGTAAAAGATATCAATCCGTGGGTAATAATTTTGAATCTGCCTTCAGACATGAAAGCAGGAGGCTTAGCCGCAAGGAAGGCAGGAGTTCCGAATATATTTTATCGCCGGGGCACGGCTTTACCCGTAAAAGCTCATTGGATCAACCGGTATTTTTTCCAGCACATTCTAACCGGCGTAATTGCCAACTCGCATAAAACAAAAGAGCTGATCAATAAAAACCATCTATTGATTGCTAAGGAAAAAATACATGTGATTTATAACGGAATCGAACATATTCCTGAGTTATCCAAAAAGGAGCCTGCCGGTAATTTTATTATTGGAAACGCCGGAAGGATGGTTGCTCAAAAGGGACAGGATTATCTTATTGAACTGGGAAAATCGCTGGCTGATGATATGGAAGATTTTCAAATTCACATTGCCGGTGACGGTCCCTTAAAGGATCAATTGCAGGCTTCAATAAAAAAGCACAATCTTTCTGAAAAGATACAACTTACCGGTTTTCATACTGACCTTTCGGATTTTTACCAGTCTCTTGACGTCTTTATTCTGCCGTCTCGCTGGGAAGGTTTTGGATATGTTATGGCAGAGGCCATGTTGCATCAGATACCTGTAATAGCATTTAATATCAGTTCCAATCCGGAACTAATTAAAAACGGCAATACCGGGTTTCTTTGTCCGATGGGAGACATTCAAAAGCTAAAAGAAAAAGTCCTGTATTTAAAAGACAATCCGCATAAGCGTGAAGAAATGGGGAAAAATGCCAGAGTATGGGCTTTAAGAAACTTCACCATGGAGAAGTCTGTTCAGGCGCTGGAGAAAGTCATCGTTTCTTGGTAAAAATATTTCTCCTTCCCCAAAGCAAAAAGGAATAGAAAAAGGCAAAGAAATTAGCCCCTACCTGTGTTTCTAAAGTATCTTCAGTAACCATAGACATAAGCACAATATAGAGAAATGCTACAAACAAAGCTTCTTCCCAGGCCCGGGCAGCAAATACCGGATAAACCACAAAAAGTAAAAACAACCCCAGACCCACCAAGCCTAAAGTAGCACCAATCCGTAGATACTGGTTATGAGAACGCAGCCTGTATTCTTTATCCAGTTGGGTTTTCATTTCTTTATATTCCTTATCAAAGCTTTTATTAATGTCTCCTGTTCCTACACCAATTACCGGATTTTCTTTAATGATACCTAATGCTGCTTTCCAGTATTCAAGCCGCTGTAGTACGGAATGCCCGCTGGGATCACCATGTAGTCTGTAATTTTTATATTCATAAATAATTTGGGAAAGCCGGGCTCTTAATGAAGATCTTTTCATATAATTAATATTGGCAATCCCATTCTCAATGGCCTTAACTTCATCCTGTGTAAGTTTATTAACACCTTGCGCATCCTTGCGAAAGCCTTTGGAATTCAAAAACCGGATCAGGGTATATTTTAGCTTTTGATCTCGCTTATCATATCCGGAATAGGAGATCTCGCTACGCTGATTCCAGGCTTTTTTCATTTCGGGTTCACAGATATACAAATAAATATAGTGGCCATTTTCATGCCATGTGCTGGTGGTATCATGATAATAGGGATTCCCTTGGGCAGTGGTCTTCTCGAGTTCAGAAAAATCCACCTCCGGAGCCACCAGCTCTTCGGAGATAATCGTACGGGCAAAAAATACCGCCAATAATGCTATAGCCACTAAGGAAACAAAACTTACGACCCGCACCCAGATTTTTCCTTTTCTGAAAACCATATAGATCAACATCAGTATTCCTAGGGTAACAGTAATTCCAAGGCCCGTAACGGATTCTAATAACACCAGAAACACCAGTATCCAGGCTGAGAAAATAATCATTAACAACCGAAGATACCACAACATAGTATTCCAGGCGAAAAATATACAGGCAAAAAATGCCAGACTCAGCATCAATCCAAAGCGGATATGCGAAATATAGGGGGAAATATTGCGGGTGTCCAGCACATCTGTTGTTGCTAAAATATAGGTGGATATGCCGGAGCCTACGAGCACAGCTGCAATAAAGAATCCGATCACATAAGTCCATTGTCGCCGGCTAAGCGCCGGAGCTGTAGAAATCACAAAAGGCAATATCAGGATGGGTAATTTGATGCGAAGCTCTTTTAGCCCATGCTCCATATTACCAAGGGAATAAAACATCCCGATAACAAAAAGAACATAAATAGCTGAGAACATCCAGGCTGAAGGAGTACGGAAAAACTGCCGTATTCGTTCCGTAAGTCTGTTACTCATCAACCAGCCACCAATGAGAATAAACTCCGAGACACTAATCATATACTTCGACAAAGGCAAAGATGCAGCTAAAAGCACTAAGCCGAAAATATAGATCCGCTCTCCTAAAAATGATTTATTTAAAGCTAATTTCACTTTCTGCAAATTTAATCCCTAATCCCTTATTATTTCTCATTTTTCACAAGTAACTGATATAACTTTCCGTATCGCAAAAATCGAGAATACGCTGAATTTCTACAAATAATAAACCCATAAAACCCATCACGAAATCCACCTTTGAAAATGTAATCGCGGAGGAAACGTACCAATGGGCTAAATAGCATCTTCGTCAATACTAACGCTTTTTGTTTATCTTTCATTGCATTTGCTGCAATGGATGAAAACTTATTTATTTGCAATATATGTTCTTCAATCGAGTAATAAGAGTAATGCAATAAGTCTCCCTTCAGTTGGCGAACAGTTGTATTATCAAATAAAACTACCTTGTCATGTGGATTAACACCACCCCATTCCCCCGATTTCTTATTCCATAAGCGCACTTTTCGGTCCGGATACCAGCCACTGTGGTAAATCCACTTTCCGCAATAGTTTGTCAATCGGTTCACAGAAAAAGCCTGATTCTCATTTTCCGGTTGAGTTTTGATTTCCAGAATAGACTTCTTCAATTTATCTGACAACGCCTCATCTGCATCTAAAGACAAAATCATATCATATTTTGTTTGATCTAAAGCAAAATTCTTTTGTTGAATATGGCCTTCAAAAGGATTTTCTATAAACGTCAGATCAAAATTTTGGCAAATTTGTTTTGTCCTGTCTTCGGAAAACGAGTCCACAACAACAATTTCATCAGCCACAGCCTGCAGCGATTCCAGACAGCGTTGAATATTCCGTTCCTCATTATATGTTATGATAGCTGCAGATATCTTCATCATTCCGACCAAAATTTAGGTGAAAATAAAATCAATACGGTAAACAGTTCAAGTCTTCCAATCAACATTAAGAATGAAAGAAACCACTTCCCAATGTCCGGAACAGCAGCATAGTTATCAACGGGCCCTACATTCCCAATTGCAGGTCCGATATTGCCAAGTGTAGCAATAACAGAACCTATAGATGTGTCAAAATCAAGACCGATAAGAACCATTATCAATGTTCCAAAACCAAAGATCAGCATATAAAGAATAAAGAAGGCAAAAATATTGGAAACAATATCCCGCGGAACCGCTTTATCATTTAGCCTGACTGGAATAAAGGCCCTGGGATGCAATAGGCGGCGAAATTCCACTGCCGTACTTTTCAAAATCATAAGCTGTCTTACTGCTTTGAGTCCACCTCCTGTTGATCCGGCTGAGCCGCCCGTAAACATAAGGATAAACAGGAATATCCATATAAAAGAGGGCCAGGCCATATAATTGGTTGTTACATACCCCGTGGTTGTAGTTATTGACACAACCTGAAACAGGGAGTCGCGAATGGCCTTTTCATTGGAGGTTTCCGTATTAAGAATCAATAAAACAGCAACAATGATGCTTGCAGCAAACAATAGCTTTAAATAATAGCGATATTCTTCATTTTTAAAAATATCCTTAAAACGCCCGCTTAGCACCATAAAATGCAGGGCAAAATTCGTTCCTGCAAGTACCATAAAGATAATAATAACATACTGAATATAAGGAGAGAATTCAGCTATGCTGGTGTTTTGTGTGGAAAAGCCTCCTGTTGCCACCGTACCAAAGGTATGGCACAGGGAATTAAAGAAATCCATACCTCCAAACATTAACAAGCCTGTTTGTAAAACAGTCAAAAGAAGATAAATCCCCCACAACCTTTTGGCCGTGCCGGCCACTCTGGGGTGCAGTTTATCAGGAGTAGGACCCGGGACTTCAGCTATAAAAAGCTGCATGCCTCCAATACCAAGAATTGGTAGGATAGCCAGCGATAGTACGATTATCCCCATACCTCCGATCCAATGCGTCAGACTTCTCCAAAACAGCAAACCCTCAGGCATGGATTCTATATCGGTTAAGATGGAAGCTCCTGTGGTTGTAAATCCGGAAATGGTCTCGAAAAACGCATTTGTATAAGAGGGTATAGCTCCACTCAATATGAAAGGTAAAGCACCGAATAACGAAATAATGACCCAGGTAAATGACACAATAACATATCCTTCGCGCTTGCCAATCCCTTCTTGCACTTTTGGCCTGGTAAATAATCGAATGACAAAACCGGCCAGGATCGTAATAACCGCAGAATAAAGCAACGCATTAAAGTCGTCACTCCCGTAATACCAGGAGAATCCTAATGCAGTGAGCATGAAAGCACCTTCGATCATAACTAAAGATCCCAGCACTCTGCGAATTACTCTTATATTTAACTTATTCCATCTGGCCATTCCTGTCTGCTATAACTAAGTTAAACTATGATTAACGTTTATTTAAAAAACCGATTCACTTTTGATACTGCATCTGGCAAAGCAAAAACAACCACATGGTCTTCCGGTTTTATTTGTAAATCGCCCACTGCAATCAGACTTTCATTTCCCCTGATAACGCCACCGATAATAGCGTGCTCGGGAAACCGCAATTTCTTTAGCGGCTTTTTTGTTGCCGGGGAATCAGGTTTGGCAACAAACTCAAGCACTTCCGCATCTATACCGCTTAAGCATTTCAGATTAGATACTTCGGCTTTTTTCGTAAACCGGGTAATATAGCTTGCTGTTATAAGCTTTTTGTTAATAATGGTATCTATTCCTATACTTTGAGCAATATCGATATATTCAATATTCTCTACCAGTGAAATAATCTTCTTTACTCCATAACGCTTGGCCAGCAGGGAAGTTAAAATATTGGTTTCCGAGTCATCAGTTACGGCAATAAATGCATCAATATTTCGGATTCCTTCGTCCTGCAGCAGTTTCATATCACGTGCATCGCCATTGATAATCAATGTTTCATCCAGGATATCGGACAAGTCAGAACATCTTTTTTCATCTTTATCGATTAATTTGATTGAAATTTTCTCTTCCAGTTTGCGCGCTGTATAACGACCAATACGTCCCCCACCGATAATCATTATTTTACGGATAGGTACTTTTTGGATGCCGGCGAGCTCGAACACTTTTTTCACCGATTCCGGCTTGGAAATGACATAAGCCGTATCATTTAACTCAAAAGAGTCCAAACCTTTGGGGATAATCGTTTGCCCATCGCGTCGAATTGCTATAGCCCGAAAACCTAAGCTACCATATTCTTTATTGATATCAATCATGGTTTTGCCGATAACCTTTGCTTTCTCATTTAACGGAATAGAAAACAAGGAAAGTTTTCCGTGCGAGAATTCAAAGGTTTCACTTACAGCAGACTGGCTTAAGAGATTCACAATCTCTTTTACTGCAATACCTTCGGGACTTACAAGGGAGTCAATACCTAACTCCTGAAACATCGTTTTGTTTTGTTTGGTAAGGTATTCCGGATTATTGACCCGGGCAATGGTGCGCTTGGCTCCTAATTTCTTCCCTAATATACTCGTCAGAATATTGGTTCGTTCATCATGAACTACAGACAGCAGCAAGTCAGCGGATTGCACTCGGGCTTGCTTTAAGGTATTTATGGAAGTGGAATCCCCGGTAATTGCAAGCAGGTCAGCATCCGATTCAACCATTTCCAAAAGCTCCCGGTTGTGGTCCACAACCGTTATATTATGTTGATCATTCGTTAGCAATTTCGCCAGATGAAATCCCACCTCCCCGTCTCCGGCAATTATTATGTTCATAGTTGTTTACGTTTTTTCAATGAGTAAATAGCAAAATCATTGTCAATACAATATCCTGATGTAGTATGTTTAATTTGTATTAAAATTAACTTTCTATTACATGTTTATTTCGTTTAATATAAAAAATCATCATAAGGATAGCGTTGCGTATGTATTTGGGATTGTTCAAAAAACTGTGTCAACTTCCTTGCTGAGCATGCATCGCCCGGAAGCCTTAGGCTGGAGGGCGATGCATGCTGCTGTGTTATATGTATTGCTGATATCTTTCACCATAATGAATGACTAGTTCCCTTT
>JAIPBW010000053.1 GCA_021738505.1 Bacteroidales bacterium
CCCGACTTTTGTTTTGGTTCATTAAAATACTGTAGAATATAATTGCAGAGGGGTGTAGCCCCGCCACGGCGGGGCGATTCGTTCGGGACGAAGAGGTCGTGGGTTCAAATCCCGCCACCCCGACTTTTGTTTTGGTTCAGTAAAATACTGTAGAATATAATTGCAGAGGGGTGTAGCCCCGCCACGGCGGGGCGCTTCGTTCGGGACGAAGAGGTCGTGGGTTCAAATCCCGCCACCCCGACTTTTGTTTTGGTTCAGTAAAATATTTTTTCTCAGCTGTGACTAGCATAAATGCGGGTTCAATTCTCACAAACAATTGTTATAGCGAGCACCATCAGAATTGCACCCGGCTTCAGCCGGGTGAACTCCATTGCATCTAAAATTAGTAAAATATTTTATATATTTGTTAACCCCTGATTTTATAATTATTTTGCTTTTAAAGAGAAAAAACAGCAATGATGAAAAGGTCTAAAACCACAAAAGTCAGCACTGTAAATAAATATACCAATACCTATCTTGAGTCAAAAAAGAAAAAAAAGTACCCAATTCCATTTGCGGCTGGTTTCATATTTGCCGTTTTGCTTAGTTCATTATTCTCAGACTCTTGGGTGAACATGTTAATAATTGGTATAATCTTTTCGACCGTGGGCACTTATTTGGGAATATATGTGAATAATCCTAAATAAAAAGCGACTCCAAGTTGTATGCAGGTGTTTTATTGGGAAAAAATTATCCCATTCCAAAAAGATTTAAAGCCATACTGAAACGATCCTCCCAGAACAGCAGTAAAAAATAAAAAAACCTGACAAGTACTTTGCGAAGAAATCAGTACAAAGCATTTGTCAGGCATTTCACAGGGTTTTATTTTTTATGAAATTTCAGCTCCCACATTTGGTAATCGGCTGCATTCTGATTATGAAATAATTTAATGACATTCCCTTCCATATTGGTTCTGTCGCTTCTCAGGTGGATATATTTGCCGGTGCCTTTATGCCGTATTTTGTATGCTCTGGGGCGTCCGGCATATTCCAGAGTAAACAGCTGATTGTCAGAACGGGTTTGATTAAAAACAAACAGTTGTTCTCCTACGTTTCGGGCTGTTAACACGCGGCTATTTTCATGTCCGGGTCGGATTAGGAATTCCGGAGTACCTTCGAGACGGGCAAATTTGAACACGCGGTCGCCTTCCTGTTTTCCCATTTTATAGGACCGTAATTTTGTTCCGCTTACATTGGGGAAAGTGCCTTGGAATCCCCAGTATTTATTTGCCGCAAAAGACTTCACAGCATAAAAGCCGGTTTCCGGGAAAGCAATATCTTTGGGATTAAACTTTTCCAGTTTCCATTTTTGGTTATTAGCTCCGGTAAAATCGTTCAGGGCCACAATCATTCCGTTCTCTGCTTCGCCTTCTTTGGGTGCTTCGAGATACTGCCCGTTTTTCCTGTTTTTGATATAATAATAACCTTTCTCATTATCTACCGGTTCCAGTTTAAATTCCCGGTACGGCGTAATCTCCTTGTTGGGCCTCAAATTGATATAGTCTTCCGTTTTTTTGGCAAGGTTCAGATACGTTGGATAATGTTGTGGTTGGATGCGCACATATTCGGGATTCTCTTGATTAACAATCAGCTTAAAAATCCTGTCGAAGCCCTGACGGTTCTTATACTTTTTATCTTTGTGGTTTAGTTTTAACTTGGCCCACTTTTTAGCATCCATGTGATATCCTTCAAAATCCCAGTATAAGCCGTTGGCTTTACTTTTAACCATGTAAACGTCATTTTTTAGCGAAACCACATTGGCCATTTTTTTGGGCAACGGATTATCTTCCAGCATCTTATTAAATGCAGCTTTTAATTCTTTTTGGCGAGTCGGTGAAGCAAATTCCCAGATCGGACGTAAGCTTCCTTCTTCAAAATCGCACAGTACCGGGGCATCAGCTATTCCATCGGCCCATTTTTCATAGGTAACAGGATCGTTGATGTTATTAGCATATTCGGAATTACCACCAACCACAGTTAATTTGGTTTTGGTTTTTGAATTTGAAAGGGTCTGTTGGTGCTTTTTATCTATTGATGCGTTAGCAGAAACTGCCTGATATTGCGCTTCAACAGCCATGCCGATTTCTCTTGTGTTGGTTTCTGAGGTAATCACTGTTTGTGTTTTATAATCTGCCCTTCCCCCCAGATAAGCCGTGGCAATATAGTGTGTACCATAGGTTTTAAAGAGGGTTTCCGGGTTCATGTTCTCGAGGTCTTTTACAAAACGGGGCTCCAGCATAGGCTTCAGGGGCTCAACATAATCCCCCCTGATGTCCATAGAAATACGCCATTTGGTATTAGCATCCATGTAGGTGTAGTAAAACTTCTTTTCCATGCCTGTACTCGATTTGCTGAAACTGGATTCCACGGAACCACTAAACACAAAGGCATCAACAGAAAGACCGGCCTTAGCCGATAAGCTTTGGGCATATTCCCGCATACTTTCTCCCGAAACCGTTTTAACGATATGTTCGGAGATATTTTCAAGGATCACATTTTCAGGAACAAGATATGTTTGACTGGTAACAACCTGAGGCTCTTTGTTTTCATATTCGAACAAACAATATCTTTTTTTACTTTTCTGATTTGCATACTCACCGAATATGTCGTAACCATATCCAATAATATCTGTACCCGGCGCAATGTTTTGAGCCTGTAAAGCCGGAAAGCCTATAAAGCTGATTGTAAATACACTAAGAAGAATGTAAGCTAGTTTTTTCATAAATAAAATTTGTGGGGTTAAAATTGGATTTATTACTATTCATTATAAAGTTGACTTAAACTAAGGTTTTAAACGTAGAAATTCATAAACCATCAGATAATACCTATTCAGTTGATATTAATATCATTCCGGTTATATTCATACTTTATCGGAAAATTCAGCTTTTTAGAGAACGAATCACGGACAAATTTAAGATATTTTTTTTATTTAGTATCGGTCTATAAAATTTTATGTTAGACTCAGAATATCCGGGATCAAGGCCTGTTATGTATATATAAAACTTTACCTTATGCCTGCCTGGACAGATGATCTAAAAATAGTGCAGAAATAGGAATAAAAATATTGTCTTATCTTTAACCTTATGTTATAAATTGACATATAACTAAATGAAAAATATAAAATCAAAGACTCAGCAATGTTTATAAAAACCACAGGTATTCTCAGCTTATTAACAAGCCTGTTTTTATGTTTCACCTTTAATCCCACCTATGCACAGGACATAAAAAAGGAAATCAGTTACTCACAGCATAAAGTATTGCCTTTTTACACTCTTAAAAAAATTGGAAATACGGCGATCTTTCAGGGAAATCAAAAGAAAAGAAATTACTTTGAAGGATGGTATTTTAAAATGGTTTCAGAAGACGGTTCTGACATCATCAGCGTGATTCCCGGAATATCATTATCAGAAGATGGCAGGGAACAACACGCCTTTGTGCAACTAATTAACGGGGTTACAGCCCAAACAAGCTATTATTCATTTCCTGTTGAGGTATTTTCATTTTCAAAAAAAAGATTTGAAATAAAAATAGGCGATAATTATTTTTCAAAAGATAAAATTATCCTTGATTTAAAGGATAGTAGTTCCTATGTATCAGGTAAAGTAGAAATGTCCGGTAGTGTTGACTATTCATCCGGCAGATTGATGTATCCCGGAATAATGGGTTGGTACCGCTTTGTTCCATTTATGGAGTGTTATCACGGAGTGGTAAGTGTAACAAATAGCTTAAAAGGAGAACTGATTATCAACGGCGAAGAATATAATTTTGATAATGGCAAAGGCTATATTGAAAAGGATTGGGGCTCAAGTATGCCTTCGTCCTGGATATGGATGCAAAGCAATCATTTTAGCAACACAAACACTTCCTTTATGCTATCCATTGCAGATATTCCCTGGGTGGGAAAATCGTTTACCGGATTTTTAGGTTTTTTATATCATGACAATCAGTTCTATCACTTTGCTACTTACCGAAATACGAAATTACAACTGCAAGTCTGTGATTCGAATAAGGTAAAGATAAAAATAGAAAACAGAAAAAACGACGTTACAATTACTGCAAAATCAAATAGTACAGGTTTGCTTAAAGCTCCGGCCGGAGGTGCTATGGATCGAAGAATTGCAGAAAGCATTGATGCCGTAATAAATATAACGATGAAGGATAAAAAGGGAAATATTATTTTCACGGACAGCACAAATATTGCCGGACTGGAAATGGTGGGGGATTACAAAAAATTAAAGGATTTATTAAAATAGGATTTACCCTTTAAAAAAGAGTTTTAGATATTTGGATTGAACCTCTTATGAACAATCAAGAATATTTATTTGTTTGATTTCCTACTATCGTTGTAGACTAAAATATACTAAAGTAAAATACCATTTTGTATAATCTGAAATTGCAAAACCAAAACAAACAGAAACCCTTAAAAAATAAATATATGAACAAACATTACATTCTTATTTTGACATTATTACTGTCAGCTTCATTCGCATTTGGCCAGACCATATGGGACGGCCCCGATATGACCTTTACTAAAGCAGATAACGCAGACTACACGCTCAGTGCAAATCAGGATAGTATAACATCAAATGTTATTATTACACGTGCGAGTTCCGGTTCAATCTTTAATATTGCTCAGGAAAATTCGGCCAGCAACAACTCCCCTGTTGACACCGAGTGGGCTATCGGTACAACTGCGGATATCAACTCACTGACGTTTTCCTCTTTTCGCTCTATCACTAGTGGAGGAGGCGGTTCAATACAGCTGAATCATCCAATGGTACTCCATCTGATAACGGACGATATATTTATTGATGTTCAGTTTACCTCCTGGACTTCAGGACAAAACGGCGGTGGTTTTGAATACGTTAGGTCAACACAGCCCACTACAGGAATTAGTGAAGAACAAAACAAGGAAATCGCATTATTTCCGAATCCCGCTTCTGATTTTATACGAATCGAAGGCATGGATAAATCCGCACGCGTTTTTATCCATGATGTCACAGGTCGCCGCGTTATTGATATTGATGAATATAAGGGTGAAAAGATAGATTTATTAAACCTTGAGCCCGGAATTTACTTTGTCAAAATAGATAATCTTTCACCCATGAAAATTATCAAAAGCTAAACCGCAGGTGATTATAGCTTATATTAGAAATTTCATAAAGGGCTGCTTTGCAGCCTTTTTTTATGTCTTTATTTCGATAACCAATCCCATTTGTCCTTTATTATGGGCATATAAAACAAACCAAAGTGGAAGCCAAACGCGTAGCTGAGCTTAAGCCTCTACTATTTGATGACCACAATTCATCCAACTTACAACAATCCGGAACTCATGGAATGATAAGCAATATTGCCCGCTAATAAATAACATAATTCTGGTTTCACGGGTTGATAAGGATATGAATAATGCGGGAACGTCAGATTTATTATAAATTTGAACCTGAAACGAAAGAACTATGACATACCAGAAGGGGCTAATTATCAGGAAACTCATTCATCTTTCCATAGGACTGGTTATATGGATGCTAAGCTACGTGGTAGAAAAGAATGTTTTGCTGTACTTGATTTTAGCCGGTACTGGTTTTTCTTTTCTGACTTTCAATTATAAAAAATTCCATCTGTTGCATAAAACGACAGACGCGAGTCTGGGTACCCTTTTTTATCCCGTTGGCATATTATCATCTTATTTGATTTTGTATAATTTGCCCTTGTATTATTTCCAGTCATCGTTGTTAGTGCTTTCTGTTTCAGATGCGTTGGCAAATTTTGTAGGTCAGATACAGCAGGGTAATGGTTGGATCCGGACACTCCATGATAAAAAGAGCATTTACGGAATTACAGCTTACTCTGCTTCTGCCTTTTTGATTTTCTATTTTTGTTTGCCCGGATCATTAAGTTTAGATATCCCGTTTATCCTTCTTACTATATTATGGGCAGTTATTCTTGAAACAGCATCCATGCGCGGTTCTGATAACTTTAGTATTCCTGTGGGACTCGCTTTGTTTTTCTTACTGACACATCATTATGAGTTTGATTACCTTTTTTTGTTCGCAATTTTAGTTGCATTGGTGCCAGCCTGTTTTTTGTTATTTAAGTTCAATATTCTTACACGCCGGGGAAGCTTCCTTGCTTATTTACTGGGTTTTTATTTTGCCGGCATTAAAGGTTGGCCCTGGTTGATGCCCGTTTTGCTCTTTTTTCTCACCTCTGCCGCTTTCACAAAATTAAAGCATGTAATACAAGGCGCCGGGAAAAAAACCACAGCCCGCAATGCGTGGCAGGTTGTAGCGAATATAATTTGGGCCGTTACCAGCTCTGTTTTATTTTTGTTTACACATAACGAAATTTTTATACTATTCTTTATTGCTTTCGTGGCTGCTGTTACTGCTGATACCTGGGCCAGTGAAATTGGCCCTTTACTTAATAAACGATGCTTTTCTTTAGCAAAGATGAAGACGGTAACAGCGGGTGTCAATGGCGGCATTTCTTTTTTTGGCAGTTTGGCTGCTTTGACTGGTGCTACTGTTGTCGCTGCTTTATCATACTATGTTTTTTTTGGCTTTTGGCATTGGGATATCATCGCATTGCTTAGCATCTCTGCATTTATGGCCTGCTTTGTGGATTCCCTGCTTGGAGCTTTTCTCGAAGACAAAATATTTCAGATGAATTTCTTTAAGAAACCAAAAACAATAGAATCCATTACACCTAATGATCTGGTAAATATGATGGGTTCTGTTACGGCTTTTGTTTTTTATATTGTACTATCATGGATTTTCTAATAATTATCCATCCGGTTCATCGATTACAAAAATATGTATATCAAAAACCCAATGATAAGCAATAAGGAAAAGGCCAAATGGATAAGCACTGTTAGTTTAGCGCCTTTTTTTATCATGTCAGGATTGTTATGATCTTTAAATATAATGTTTGCCGCTTTAGGAAAAAGAAAAATGTAAGGGATAAGTGCAAAAAGAAAAAGCCATGAATTACCCGGGAAAACGATGAACAACAAAATTACATTGACGATTATTGCTGATTGCACAAGAAGGTATACTACAGACGTAAACCGGGTGCCCATACGTGATGCTATTCCGTGTTTACCGCCTGCACGATCTGCTTCCAGGTCAATCATCTGGCCTGCCAGTAAAATTGATGAAGTACTTAGCCCTGTAGCAGGCATCAATAGCCAAATGAAAGGATGCGATCCCAGGTTTTGACTCACTGTGGCTATCAGTATAGCCATGGGACCAAAAGCAAACCAGACAGATATTTCACCCCAACCCCTGTATGACAACTTAAAGGGTGGTGCCGTATAATATTTGCTAAAAAAGGCTGACAGGAGATAGAGCCCCCACAGACAAGGCCATAACGACTTTTCTATAAGGGGCATGAGCGCTATTGTTCCGGCAAGTGCCACAATCAATCCGGTGCGCGCCAAAAAATACATCTTACTCATAAGCCCGGGATCGTCCAGTAAAACCCCTGAACCTCCGCTGGATTCATTGCGGTGTACATTTACCTTGTCGGTTCCCTGTTTGGTGTCATAAATGTCGTTATATACGTTGGTAGCTACATGCAAACCAATGCCCGTAATCAACACGATTAGAAAATTGAGCACCTCCAGGCTGCCATTCAAATGAACAGCAAGTAATGTTCCCAGGATTAATGGAGCGATAATGGAGCTTAAAAAATGTACCCTGATCATTTTTCCAATTCCCGGTTTTTTCTTCATATGCAGTTTATTTCATTATTTGTTTTTATCATTCATAGAGTCTATACAATAGTACAAAAAATATCATTCTTTTTTCAAAATCCCTTTACGTAACAATTTTCTTGCTAGATCGATTGGATGAGTTTACCTGCCACCCGAATATTATATCAGCTTTTTCGACAAAATCGCACCATCCGGAAATTTTTTTTGTACCTTTACCAAACTAATCACAATCTGCGAAAAGAAATAGCGCCAGAGGTGGTTTATGTAATGCTTGATATCATAGGTAATATAATCTCAAAAAAAAACAATTATTATGAAAACAATTACTTTCCTCATGTTGCTGGTATTGCTCATATCTTGTGAAAAAGAAAGAGACAACTCAGATGATAATAATGAGGGTACTCCGGAACCTGGATTTTTACTTCCACAACATGACGCCTTTTGGATAACATATGGTGAATATTATGCCTGGCCCGAAGGAACTATTCGAGCTATTAATGAATATGGCATTGGCAAGGATACAGTTGTTAATGGGACAAATTACTCTACTCTAAAAAAGAATACCACATTCATCTATGATTATGATGATAATACACCAAACGACACTATATTATGTGAAGGAACAGGGAGTATTTACAGACAAGATAAAATATCAAGAAAGGTATATTATCCTCATATCCAAAATGGTGCATTTCAGGAAGAAAGACTTTATTTTGACTTTAGTCTTGAACCAGGAGATACTCTTTTTTATGAGGACAACACCTTAGTAAAAATTTATGACACAAGGTTAATAAGTCTTGGCGAAGAATCACTTAAATTATTCAAGTGGCATAAAGCACCAAATTCTTTGTCTTCTGCTGACTCAGGATTAGTTCTCCAGGCGTATCATATGCCTTTAGGATTACCAAATGAAACTTGTGATTGTTCCATGCCGGGTGATATATCAGAACCAATTTTCATTTTAAATGGCGACACGCTGAATTATAGTGATATATAAGATCTAAAATAACACCCGGATTGAGCCATGATTCGCCGGTTGGTGGAATTACACAGTCATATTAAATCTGTAAGGGATAATTTAAAATCGCACATTGCGGCCGCTAATCACAGCAATCGGACAGTTGCAGTTGCACAAAAAAGGGTTGATGCAGGAGGTGTTTCCGGATAACATGAATGTATGACGGGAAAACATTACAGCAAAGAAAACGGACGAAAAAACATGCGTTTACAGGGGTATGATTATTCCCGTGCCGGTTTGTATTTTCTGACTGTTGTTGTGCAAAACCGTTTGCATTTGTTTGGCGAAATCCACCGGAGCGGGCCTGCGGTACCATCCAAATTGTTTTTGAACGATGCGGGTAATATGATTGAAAAATGGTATCATGAAATTGAAAACAAATTTCCCGATAAACGTTGCCACGAAATGATGGTTATGCCCAATCATTTTCATTGTATTATTGAAAATATGGAATCGGATGCCGCGTCCCGTCCCAATGACGAATCCCGTCCCAATGACGGATCATATCCCGAAAACGACAATCCGAAATACGGTATTCATAATAAACGGTATGGCGCAACCATTGGCGATGTAATGGATTGGTTTAAAACAATGACCACCAATGAATATATCCGTGGGGTGAAAATCAATAATTGGCGGCGGTTCAACGGTAAATTATGGCAACGTAATTATTACGACCATATCATTCGTAATGCCATTGAATACCAACGAATTTCGGAATATATCATCAACAACCCGGCAAAATGGAACGATGATAAATTTTACTGTGAATAAGATACAATATATGGCACAAAAAGAGCAACAATATACAGGAATAGGAGCTTTTCACGTTTTTTTGGGAATCCGGCGGATTTCACTCTGTGGGATTTTTTATACCTTTACCAAACAAATCCAATCCGTGAAAAGAAATGGAGGAGGTTTTTAGACGTGGCTGGGCAGGTGGCAATTAAAACAAACTGCAAACAAAAAACCTAAATACATATAAAACGAGAATTTTTTTGTTTGTAAATGAATAGTTTAAAAACATTTCTTATCTTTGTTAATATTCATTTAAAACAACCCCAAATCCTTAGCTTTCATGTAACTGAGGGAGCGGAGCTGTGTCCGGGAAATAATCAAGAGAAGTAAGAATTATGAAATTTGAATATATGCGGCTGGCTTAAAAAGGTTTCTGTTTTTGATATATAAGCTAGATGGCAACCATAAAAAAGGAAAAGATGAAACGATTATTATTGATTTTGACAATTGGACTATTTACAGTAAGTTCATTTTCACAAACTAATTGTAATATTGAAACACAGTATGGAAAGATATTCAAGATTGAAAAGAAAAAATACGGAGAAAAAGAGTATTTATTGAAAACCGTCAATAAAATAGACACCACCTCTTGTTTTTCAGAATTGGTAAATAACAATAAACAATATATCGATTATTTGCGAACACATTTTTCAGACAATTCTAACTATGAAAAATTGATGTCAATATCTGATACTATTGAACTTCAAAATGAATTTATAAAATCGCTTGAACGTGATAGTACATTCAATGAAGTAATGCATACATTGACAGAGAAGATTTCAGATAAATCGAATTATATTCCTGACACTATTTCAATGGATGAAATGTTAAACATTGCAGTAAAATATTTTTCTATTATTAAAATAAATGAAGATGGACATTATGTTGGTAAAGTATGTACCGGTATTAATGGATTAAAACAAACAGAAAAAGAAAGAAAACCACAAATAGAAGCATTTTGTTTTAGTACAATCTTGAATAATTATAAAGCTGAACAATATAATATGTATAACGAATTTGTAAAAGGAATTAAGGAGTTGTATAAAATCAATTTAGGAATAGAAAGTGACGATAGACTTTTACGGGCTCAAGGAGCAATGTATTTGTTTATGAGAAACAATGACAAATTAAACGAGCTATTACTCTCTGAATATGAAAACAAAAAAGAGTATTTGCCTTTTGTTTTGAAAATAAATTGATTACTGTTGCCAATAGAAAACATAGTACATTTGGCAGATTGTACTAAATTGTAAAGTGATAGCAATAAATAGAGATAGTAATAAACTGAAAGACTGAAGCGTTGAGATTATAAATGCACCATTTTTAACACCTATAAGTAAACTTTTGGGTTATATCGTAAGGGTTAACGCTATTTTAAAAAATGGTCTTTTTATAGATAATATAAACAAATTAATATATTTGTATTATGAGAACTGAAGTAAATATAAATGCAAATATTTTAACTTGGGCAATAGCACGAGCAGGATATAAACTGCATGAGTTTACTATTAAAGTTCCTAAAGTTCAGGACTGGATAGATGGTAAAAAGAAACCTACAGTCAAACAATTAGAAGCATTCTCCAGAAAAGTGCATTTGCCATTTGGATACTTATTTCTCTCCGAACCACCAAGCGAAGACTTACCAATTCCATTTTTTCGCACAATACAATCTGATGAAGAAAAAGTTAGCATAAATATTTATGATACAGTTTTAATTATGCAACAAAGACAAGAATGGTTAAAAGAATATCTAAGTGATAATGATTTTGAACCGTTACATTTTGTAGGGAAATATAATAATAGTCAGAATGTTAATGAAATAGTTACAGATATAAGGAATACATTAGGATTAAATTATAATTGGGCGAGTAAATTTAAGACATGGCATGAAGCATTGGAACATCTTACTACAAAAATTGAAGATGCTGGCATAATAACGGTTTTTAATGGAGTCGTAGAAAATAATACAAGTAGACCAATAAAAGTTGAAGAATGTCGTGGCTTTGTAATGACTGATAATATAGCTCCATTTATGTTTGTTAATAATGCTGATGGAAAGGCAGCTCAAATGTTTACAATTGCTCATGAATTAGCACATGTTTGGACAGGTCATAGCGCTGGTTTTGATTTTAGAAAACTTGAACCCGCAAATGATCCAATTGAATTACTGTGTGATAAAGTTGCTGCTGAATTTCTAGTCCCTGAAATAGAATTTATTAAAGTTTGGGATAGAAATCCAAAAATTAGTTCTGTTGCAAGATATTTTAAAGTTAGTGAAATTGTAATTGCTAGAAGGGCCTTAGACACAAATAAAATATCTAAGAGTAATTTTTATGCTTTCTACGAAGAATATATAAATCGAGAATATGAACAAAAAGCTAAAAGCTCTGGTGGAGACTTTTATGCAACAACAAAGAAAAGACTTAGTATGACTTTTGCAGCTCATGTATATAATGCTGTTAAATCTGAAAAACTACTTTATAGAGATGCCTACAAATTAACCAGTTTGAAAGGCGATACGTTTCAAACATTCTTCACTAAACACTTTTGACATTAATTATATGAGTGTTTACGTTGTTGATACTAACTTTTTCATTCAGGCTCATAGAGTACATTATCCCTTAGACGTAGTGTCTAGTTTTTGGAATAAAGTAAAAGAACTGGCTGGAAATGATTTTATTATAAGTATTGATAAGGTTAAACATGAGATTTATAGAAATAATGATACTCTGAAGCAATGGTGTGAAAATAACCTACCTGACGATTTTTTTAAAGATACTTCAAATATTACCAGCTCATACAGTCAAGTTGTTTCTTGGGCAATGGCGAAGAGAAATCATTTTTTGCCAAATGCTCTCAATGAGTTTTTGGATTCAGAAACAGCCGATGCATTTATTGTAGCATATGTTTTATTTGAAAACCATGATAGAGTTGTCGTTACTCAAGAAATAAGCGAACCAAATAGCAAAAAGAAAGTAAAAATACCAGATGTATGTATCGGTTTAAATGTTAGGTATGTCAATGTAATAGACATGTTTAGAGAACTTGGTGAAACTTTTTAAACCACCTTAACTTATAAACTGGCATAATTGTTATGGAAGGGCGCCAGATTGCCCAGAAACTTTAATTACTGTGTTGATAATTATTTGAGGTAAAATCGGATCGATTTTGCCAGTGTTGTACCCTCTCCAAAGTTTTTTTGGATATTACGATGCTTGCAATATTTTTTTATATCTTTACAAAACAAATCCAATTAGTGCAAATAAGCATCTCTAGTTTTATTTTAGGCGAATTTACGATAAAGGGCTAAAATGAAAAAAATTTACTATTATATTGATGAAGCAGGAACTGTTGAGGGTAATTCACATTTCTTTATTTTAGGTTGCTTTAAAACTGATACCCCTATATTGATAGAAAATAAGATTAATGATTTATTTGAGAGTATATTAAACGACCCATATTTCGCATTTGAACGAGATAAATTAATAAGACAAGGATTTCATGCAAGTGAAAATCACCCTGATATAAAAGCTAAACTTTATAGCTTAATATCTACTTTAAATATCAGGGCATATTTATTACTTTTGGATAAATCATCGTTCTTTTTTAAAAGTTTAAAAGAAAAAGGATTATCCAATTGGGATATTTACAATAAATGTATTGAAAAGTTATTTTATGATAGATTGTTAAAAACCAGACATTTTCAGAATTTTTTAATATTTGAGCGATATGGAAATAAGGTTAATAATTGGGAAGAAAATTTAAAAGATACTATTGAAACAGTCTGTGAGGATATCTATAACAACGAAAGAAAAAAAATTAGAGCCAAGGTAATTGTAAAGGATAAATCAGAGAAGCTTTTATCTATAATTGATTATTTAAATTATCTTTTTGTACAGTTCTATGATAAAAAAGAGATAAAAAACCGTATGGTAGAAAATTTTAAAATCATTGAACCTAAAATTGCTCTTATATATAAAATGGATAGGGACGAATTCTATCATAAAAATAACAGAATAAATATTTATAAATATTGAGTTGCCCAAAAGTAATTATTTGAATACGAGTCGTATTCGACTGAAAATTTATTACAATCTCCTTACTTTTAGGGCAACTCCTTATAAAAAATGTATCAACCTAAAGAAATAGCGAATTTAGATTTATTGAGTGGATACCTCAGAACTCATAAACACGATTTAAACAACTTTGTATCTGGTGTAAGAGCTGTTTATCAGCAAAAGAGTGGTAAAATATGTGTTTATAATCATATTAAATCATGGAAGGATATAGATGTTCAATATGATAAATACCACATTCCTAAAAAAAATCCAAAATTAGGCTATAGAATTGTATATGAAATAAGGACTCTATCCGCATTGAATATATTAAAGGTCTTAAAGTTTAACTTAAGCACTTTATATAAACCTCATGTTAGCGTACATGGTTTTGTGCTAGGAAGAGGTGTGTTTTCTAATGCAAAACAGCATCTTGCTAACTATTATTTATTGAGAACTGATATTAAAAATTTTTTTGAATCGATAAATATTGATATGGTATATGAAGTTTTTATTGATTTAGGTTTTATTCCTGAGATTGCTGAAGTTTTATCAAAAATAACGACTTTGGACAACCATCTTGTTCAGGGGTTACCTACAAGCCCAATAATCGCCAATCTTGTTTTAAAAAATATGGATACAGAATTGAAGAGTTTGTGTAAAAAATATAATGCGGTTTATACAAGATATGCAGATGATATAAGTATATCCTCTAATTCAGATTTACCACCTTTAAAGGAAATTGAAAATATTGTAAATAAAAGTAAGTTTAAGTTAAACACTAAAAAGACTAAAACATTTAAAAGAGGACAAAATCAGTTCGTTACAGGTTTATCTATTTGTGATAATTTATATCCAAGAATTCCAAAAAAAATAAAAAGAAAAATTAGACAAGAATTATATTACATAAAAAAGTTTGGCTATGAATCTCATATATGTAAAAAGTTTGATTTTGATGAAGAAAACTATAATGAAGATTTTGTAAGTGAGGAAAAAAGAAAGTTAGAATATCGTATTAAAGGTTGGGTTGATTACATTCATTCAATTGAGCCTAAAGTTGCAGAGAACTTTTATAACGATTTGAAAGTAATACAAGATAATGAAATAAAGAAGATGGATGAATATGGTGATGCTTTTTAAGTCATATTTATTCCGGGAAATCTTGCCCGCATTCCGGGAAATTGAAATTTATTCAAATCACTTCAGCTGGCTAAACCAGCTCAATCCATACCGCTTTTTATAATTTCAATTTCCCTCAAAATCAATCCTCTACCCTCCTCGAACATTTTTCCAATATCCTACGTCGTATAAACAGAGTTAAACAGCACATAATCTGTGGTGAGGTCAGAGCCCCAACCGGTTGCATGGGCTTTGCCGGCTTTCAGGTCCATGATGATCTTCAGGTCGGGTTCGCGAAGCAATTTCTTCATGGCGCTACGGTTGATGTCTGCCGGCTTACCGTCCTCTAATACTTTCACCTGCTTTTGTGCACTGCCGATATACAGATCGGCTTTTTCATAATCAAAAGCGACACCGGCATTTCCGGCAGCACCTACAATCCGGCCCCAGTTCGGGTCGCGTCCGTACATGGCTGTCTTCACCAGCGTGGAATCCGAGATGGCACGGATAAGCTTTTTGGCTACATCTTTCTTTTTGGCATTCTTAACCACATATTCTATGAATTTGGAAGCGCCTTCACCGTCATGAACAATAAGTTTGGCCAGATGGGTCATCAGCTCCATGAGCTTTTCGCGGAAAACAGTGTAGGCCTCATCTTTTTTGCTGGTGATCTTATCATTTTCAGCCATTCCGTTTGCCATAACCACCACCATGTCGTTGGTGGAAGTGTCTCCGTCCACGGTGATCATGTTAAAGGTTTCATCCACACATTCTTTTGTCAGATCCTGCAATAATTTGTTGTCGATATTGATGTCGGTAACAATAAAGCTAAGCATAGTGGCCATATTGGGATGGATCATGCCGGAACCTTTTGCTATTCCGGCCAGGTTAATTTCATAGCCGTCCGCCTCAAATTCCAGAAATCCTTCTTTGGCAAATGTATCGGTCGTAAGTATGGCGTTGGCGGCAAATGAACCGGCGGCATGTTTTTTCGACAGTTTGGGCAGATTTTTCTTCAATCCTTCCACGATATCTTCTGTAGGGAATGTTTCACCGATAATCCCTGTTGAAGCCACCACAACTCCGGAAGCGTCAATACCGAGTGTCTCCGCTGTAGTGTCGGCCATAGCCTGAGCTCCCCGGGCACCTTGTTCTCCGGTACATGCATTGGCGTTACCTGCATTACAAACGATTATCTGTGCAGATTGATCTTTGAGATGCTTTTTTGTCAGTTTCACGGGTTCAGCAACAACTTTGTTTTGTGTAAAGACGGCTGCAGTAGCTGCAGGAACCTCCGAGTAAATTAATGATAAGTCTCTTCTCAGACTCTTTACGCCGGTATGAGCTCCCCAACATTTAATTCCTCTTACGTTTGTTATGTTCTTATTCATTGTCATAGATTTAGTTATGGTTGAAGCGGAATAATATGTAATCCGCTGGTTTCATTTAAATTAAAAATAATATTCATATTTTGTATTGCCTGTCCGGCAGCGCCTTTCACCAGATTGTCGATAGCACTCAGGGCCAGAATTCGGTTTGTCCGTTCATCATAAGTAACATGAATGTCACATAAATTGGTTCCGCGCACAAATTTAAGCTCGGGAACTTGTGAACGCAAGCGAATAAAGGGTTGATCCTTGTAAAAGTCCATGTAGACCTCCCGGAGTTTGGTTTCCGGAATTTTAACATGCGGTCTGGCATAAGTTGTTGCCAAAATACCGCGATCAACCGGAAGGATGTGTGGTGTAAACTGTACTGTGGTTTTTTCTTTTCCCGAATCAGACAAGGCTTCTTCGATTTCAATCGTATGGCGATGGGACTTTAACCCGTAAGCTTTGAAATTATCATTCACATTGGCAAAATGTGTTGTAGGGCTGCTTTTAACGCCTGCGCCCGTAGTTCCTGTCTTGGCATCGATAATAATGCTGTCTGTTTCCACCAAATTGTTTGCCAGCAATGGCGCTAAAGCCAAAATACTTGCTGTGGGAAAACATCCCGGATTTGCAACAATCTCAGAGCCTTTGATTTTATCTTTGTACAACTCCGGAAGTCCATAGGGGACCTCAGGCACCAGCTCCGGCGTATCATGAACTTTGCCATACCATTGCTGATAAACCTCTGCAGAGCTCAATCTGTAGTCTCCGGAAAGGTCAATAATTTTAAAATCTTTTCCTTTCCATTTTTTGACAAACTCCATAGCTATGCGATGCGGCAAAGCCAAAAAACAAACATCCGGTTTTACCGTGTCAATATCATCAGCAGAGTGTAATTTAAGGTCACAAATGTTTTTAAATTGCGGGTGGACATCTGAAAACAATTCTCCCTTGCGGGACTCAGATGTAATCATAGAAATTTCCACATCAGGATGTTTAAGCAACAAACTTACCAGCTCAGAACCGGTATAGCCAGTTGCTCCGATAATTGCAGCTTTTATCATGAGTTATTGATTTTTTCGGTTAGTGTGTCGGTCAGTATTTGCATTAATTCGTTAATTTCCTGTTCACTGATAATCAACGGCGGAACAAGGCGCAGCACGTTCCCTGCAGTGGCATTGGCAACAAGGCCTTTTTTTAGCAGCTCTTCCACCAACGGTTTGGCTTCAAAGCTGAATTCTATTCCCAGCATTAATCCAAGTCCACGCACTTCTGTGATCACATCAAACTTTTGTTGAAGCTCCAGCAAGTGCTTTTTCAGGATATCTCCCTTGCGCCTGACCTCTTCCATAAAACCGGGTTTTTCCATCTCATCAAGCACGGCTAAAGCGGTAGCACTAGCCAGCGGGTTTCCCCCAAACGTAGTCCCGTGGTCACCGTAGTCAATAGCAGCACTGACTTCTTTGTTGCACAAAACAGCGCCTACAGGCACTCCGTTACCCAGCGCTTTGGCCAGGGTGATGATGTCCGGCTGGACACCAAAGTGGTCTTTGGCAAAAAGATTGCCTGTACGTCCCATTCCACATTGGATTTCATCAAAAATAAGCAGGATGTTGTTCTTTGTGCAAATTTTGTGGATTTCGTTAAGATAATCCTGTTGGGCAACATGAATGCCCCCTTCGCCCTGAACAGGTTCCAGCACGACCGCAGCAATATCATCCGAAACTTCATTTTTAAATGCTTCAATATCGTTAAAAGGGATTTGCTTAAAACCTCCGGGCATCGGGCCGAAGCCTTCCTGCTTTTCGGCAGCAGCCGAAGCCATTGCCGCCATGGTTCTTCCATGAAAGGAGTTGTGCATGGAGATAATCCCGCCCCCGCGGTTACGTTTCGAGGCATATTTGCGGGCCAGCTTTACAGCTCCTTCGAAGGACTCTGTTCCGCTGTTGGAAAGAAAAACATGATCCATCCAGGATGCTTCTGTTAAGCGTTTTTCCAGTTTTACCTGCGGTTCGGTAATAAAAAAGTTAGAAACATGAAGCAAGCGGGAGGCCTGCTTATTTATGGCTTCTGTAATTTTGGGATGTGCATGGCCCAGGCTGGTGACAGCTATGCCTGCAAGAGCATCCAGGTATTCATTTCCGTCTGCATCGCGAAGCCTGCAGCCTTGACCGCTGACAAAGGCGACAGGGAAACGTTTATACGTTGGCAGATGATGTTCCTGATCTATTTTGGTTAGACGATCAGAACGCTTAGTGTTTTGAGATGATTGATGTTCCGACATTTTGATTATGTATTATTTTGTGAATTAGTAATTCGGGTTTGGTGCCATTAATGATAGTGGCTTTGTGGGCGCCCTTTTCAAGAGCCAAAAGACAGGCTTCGATTTTGGGTATCATGCCGCCCTGAATGCTGTTGCCAAACATTCCTTTGGCCTGCTCTGCTGTGAGCTCGGTAATATGACTTTCAGGATCATCGACATCGTGTCTTAAGCCATCGATATTGGTAAGTACCAGAAAGTGATCGACGTTCAGCGCTCCCGCAAGATGACCGGCCATCATATCCGCATTGATATTGTAATCATTGCCTTTTTCATCTGTTGCTATGCATGTGATTACCGGTGTGATGTTTTCCTGCAGAAGCATCTCCGCGAATTGCGTATTGATATTTTTGACATCACCCACATGGCCAAGACTGACCTTTTGCTTGTTACCGTTTTTGTCCGTGGTAGTATGAACTCTCTCCTCTGCCATAACCATGGCAGCATCTTTCCCGGAAAGACCAACTGCACGGCTGCCAAATTGGTTGAAAAGGGAAATCAAGCGGCCGTTTACCCGTCCTTTTAGCGCCATTTCCACATGCACCAAAGCTTCAGATGTAGTTTTGCGGTGACCGTCGATGAACTCACTTTCAATTCCGGCTTTTTCCAGCTCTTCAGCGATGAAAGGACCACCGCCGTGAACCAGCAAAACCTGAGTCCCTTGTTCTTTAAGTTGGATTATATTTTCGATGATTTTACTGCGGAGGTCGTCTTCTATCATGGCGTTACCCCCGTATTTAATTAAAATGCGTTGCATTTATTCAATTGGTTTGGTTAAAGTATATGATAATATTAAATTAAATGGTTTGAGCAAAGAATTGTTCAAATTTTCAGTTTGTTAATTTAATAAAACAATGGTTATCTGTTTTTTAATGATAAGGTTAACAGCCAGATAATAAAAATGATATGTCTTGAATGAAGAGCCTTCTGTATTCATTGCGATTACAAAGATATAAAAAAATTTAAATATTCTATATTACTCATGCATGAATGTCCTGTGAGCTAACGAGACAAAAAAAACGGATATCATAAAACCTCCATGTTTGCCTTAAGCACACAAGTAAATGATGTCAGGAGAAATTATGTCCAACTCAATAACCGGTTTGAATAATTAAGACAATACAAATAGGACAAATTATTCATTATAAATGACATGCATAACTGTTGAGCCGACAACATGAAGTGTTTTGGAATCGATATTATCCATATTGTCCTTTAGCGTATGCCAGTGTTCAAAAAAATCGGAACTTCCGGTATCATCGAGGGCAATAATATCTATGGTAGGAATTCCGATTATTTGATTGATATACAGATGGTCATCCAGGATGCCGGTTACCTGTTTGTCAACAAAATAATTGCCATATCCCAGGTTTTGTCCGGTTCTCCATACTTTATCGAGAATGTCGGAAGCATAATATTCGCTGGTACCTTCCCGGGGGAATTTTGCATCTTCTACACCAACCATATCCAGCAATATTCCATAGTTAGCCGAATAATTAAACTGATGCGGGTTTCTGCTCCAGTATTGGCTACCTAAAGCCCAGGTGTCTTGTTTGTTGGATGAGCGGGATTGGTTCCCTTGTGGCTGGCCATAGTCTTCCAGATCGAAGAAGATAATATCAATACCAATGTTGGGTTGCGTTTGATTCAAATGCCGGGCAATTTCCATCAAAACGCCAACACCGCTGGCGCCATCGTTTGCGCCGTCAATCGGTGTATTGTGGAGGGAAGGGTCTTCTTCCTGATCGGCATAAGGGCGCGAGTCCCAGTGGGCGCAAAGCAATACGCGCCTGCGCTTTTCAGGCTGAAAGATGCCTATGATATTTTTTCCTGCTTTGCTTTCTCCCGTATGAATCTTTGTATTGAAATTCTGAACCAAAACACTGTCCGCAAACTCATTTAGCTTATTGCTTAACCAAGTGGCACATTTTTTATGGGCTTCTGTTCCCGGAACACGCGGGCCAAAGTCAACCTGTTTTTTTACATACGAATAAGCGGAATCCCGGTTAAAATCCGGAACGTCAACCGTTTTTTTCTGTTCCTTTTCCGGTTGCTCCGATTCTGATTTTTGCCGGTCTTTCTTTTGTCCGTCATCGCAAGCGGAAAAAATGAAGACAAGACTAAAAATAAAGATGCCTAATTTTTTATACATGGAAAAATAGTTTTAAAAAGTTACGATTATTTATTGATCGTCCATTCTGCACCATTCGGTGTGTCCGTTACAATTATATTCATTTCTTTCAGACGGTCGCGAATCATGTCGGCCGTTTGAAAATCTTTATTCTTTTTTGCCCGGGCACGAATTTCCAATAATGTGTTGATTGCTTCGGACAGCATGCTTTCATCCGCATCCGGAGTTTGCTTTTCTTCTTTTGTTAAACCGAGAATGTCAAATACAAACGTATGGAAAAGTTCTTTCAACTCGTCCAGGTCCTTTTTTGATATCTCTGATTGACCTGCCGCTACAGAGTTAATAAACTTGACGGCATCAAAGAGTTGGGCGATTAGCACGGGGCTGTTTAAATCATCGTTCAGGGCGTTGTAACATTTTGTTTTAAACGCCGGCAGGTCGAAATCCGTTTTTTCACCGGGTTGAAGGCTTTCCAGAGTGTCGATGCTGTTCAGGAGTTTTTCCAGTCCTTTTTCTGCCGCCTGCAGTGCTTCATTGGAAAAATCTACCGTGGACCGGTAATGGGCCTGCAAAATAAAAAAGCGGACAACGATGGGCGAATAGGCTTGCGTCAGCAATTTATGTTCACCGGAAAAGAGTTCGTCCAGTGTGATAAAATTACCCAGGGATTTACTCATTTTTTGGCCGTTGATGGAGATCATATTGTTGTGCATCCAGTAGTTGACCGGGTCTTTTCCGTTGGCTGCAACCGATTGCGCTATCTCTGATTCATGATGCGGAAACAGCAGGTCTAAGCCTCCGCCGTGGATATCGAAATTATCGCCCAGATATTTTTTCCCCATAGCCGAGCATTCCATGTGCCAGCCCGGAAAGCCTTCGCTCCAGGGCGACGGCCAACGCATGATGTGCTCCGGTGCCGCTTTTTTCCATAAAGCAAAATCGAAGTTATTTTTCTTTTCCTGCTGACCGGCCAAATCGCGGGTGTTGGTCATCAGGTCTTCCACCTTGCGGCCCGATAACTTTCCGTAATCGTGGGCTTCATTGTATTTCAACACATCAAAGTAAACAGAACCTTCGGATTCATAAGCATAACCCGACTCCAGGATTTTCTTTACAAATTCGATCTGTTCTATGATATGTCCCGAGGCCGAAGGCTCGATGCTCACCGGCAACGTATTGAGCTGATCCATGTTTTTATGGTAACGGCGACTGTAATAATGCACGATTTCCATAGGCTCAAGCTGTTCCAGGCGCGCTTTTTTGGCAATTTTGTCTTCACCCTCGTCAGCATCATTTTCCAGATGTCCCACGTCAGTTATATTGCGGACATAGCGCACTTTATATCCCAGATGCTGCAGATAGCGAAATAACAAATCGAAGGTAATGGCCGGACGGGCATGCCCGAGGTGTGCATCGCCGTAAACCGTCGGCCCGCAGACATACATGCCCACGTTTGGCGGATTATTCGGCTTAAACTCTTCCTTCTTCCGGTCCATCGAATTGTAAATATGAAGCGTATTTTCCATGGTAGCTGTTTTCTGCTGATTTCTAATATCTGGCAAAATTAATGGTTTTTGAGCAATGTTCAAGGATGAATTGGGAATTATGAATTACGAATTACGAATTATGAATTGTCAGGTTTAAAAAGGCTATATTTGATTTTCTGCGGGTGTAATAGGTTTTTTGTTTTTAGTCCAGACTCAAATGTTGCTTTTGACTGCTAAAAGTTTTATTTTTGTTTAGTACTCATTAATATAGATATAATATGCGAACCTTTAGGGATTGTTCAAAAAACTGTGTCAACTTCCTTGCTGAGCATGCATCGCCCGGAAGCCTTAGGCTGGAGGGCGATGCATGCTGCTGTGTTATATGTATTGCTGATATCTTTCACCATAATGAATGACTAGTTCCCTTTG
>JAIPBW010000054.1 GCA_021738505.1 Bacteroidales bacterium
CTTTGGTTTTATGGTGCAAAATAATAAAAAATAACTTATAATTACCTATATAACAATCTAATATATGCTAATTTTATCAACAAATTTATCAACAGTCATACTATAAATTTGCTTGCTGGACTTTTCGGAGTGGGCTCATCCTTTAACTTAAATGCTTTATTTTCGCTTCCACAAAACTAAGTCAACGCTTTATGAAGACATTATATCTTGTACGACACGCAAAATCCTCATGGGATTACCCGCAGCTTTCTGATGAAGAACGCCCGTTATTGGAAAAAGGGAAAAAGAGAACTAAAAAGATGATCGATTATCTTTTGACGACAAATGCCCGCATGGATTTGATCGTCAGTAGCCATGCCGTAAGGGCACGCAAAACCGCCGAAATCCTTGCCCATGCTTTCCAGTACCCTGTAAACCAAATCAAAATAGATCATTTGATATATAAGGGAGGGGAACGTCAACTGGATAATCAGTTTTTTGATGTCCCCCAGGAAATCAATCATCTGTGGATTATCGGGCACAACCCGACGATCACGAATTTTGCCAACCGGTTTCTGGAGGATAAAATAGATTACCTGCAGACTTCCGGAGTCGTCAGTATTCAGTTTGATACAGATAACTGGGAAAAGATTGACAATACAATTCGTTCGGTTAATTTTATCATGTATCCCCGTAAGCTAAAACAAATGTCCGGGAAAAAATAACCTTTAGCCAAACTTACTTTTTATCTGGCGTTTCCTTGATATATACATCCTGCTGAGGGAAAGGTATACGGACATTGTTTTCCCTGAATTTTTTATCAACAGAAAAACGCAGGTCGCTTAATATGTTTTCAATACGAAAAATATTATCGCTCCAAAACAACAAATCAAACGTTAATTGCGAGTCAGCAAAATCCAAAAAACGCGCAAACGGTTGCTTTTCTTTACTTACCTCCGGATGTTCTATTGCCGCCTCTTCCAGTATACGTCTTACTTTTTCCGTGTCCGATCCGTATGCAACGCCTAAAGTCAAATGAAAACGTGTTAGCCGGTTTTTAAATGACCAGTTTACAACCTTTTCCGAAACAAATTTACTATTGGGAATAATCATATTTATATCATCACGCGTAATGATCATGGAGCGACGAAATCCGATTTCTGTCACCCTTCCCACTTCTTCATCTACTTCTATCACATCTCCAATGGATACTGGTCTGCCAAAAAGTAAGATAAACCCGGAAATAATATCATTAAATATATGCTGAATACCTAATCCTACTCCTACCAATAAAGCTGCTGATGATGCTATAATGATCGTTGGATCAATTCCAATCGTATCTAAAATATAAGTAATCACTACAACAATCAACAAATACTTGGTTATCTGTAGAATAGCATAAGACTTACCTTCATCTATTGTTCCTCTTTGCTCCTGATTTTTTAAAACTTTGCGTAAAATCCGAAAAACAAAAAATACAAGAAGAAGTGCCAAAACTATGGTGAAAAGGTCCCAGGTTGTAATCTGTACCTTTTCCAGATTTAAAAGACTGGTCTCCAAAAAACTTTTGATATTGTTCATATGGTTAAATTTTTGTTCCGTGTTCGTTGTTTGTCCGCTAATTTCCCTAATTACACACCAATTAACGCGGATTTAGTATATTCTTATTCGCAAATGTAATTCGTAATTCGTAATTCATAATTCAAGATCCCCATTACCGCACTCTCGCATCATCGCCAACTCACCACTCACTACTCACTACTCATTCTCTTAGTCGCTTCGTTCGCTTAAGTCTCTTAGGTCGCTCAGTTCGCATAAACGCCAACTCGCCGCTTCGCATTTAATCATCCTCCTGTGTGCCGAACAGCTCGCCATGGAGGTTTCATATGTTTAAAATTTTGTTCGTTGTTTGTCCGCTAATTTCCCTAATTACACACCAATTAACGCGGATTTAGTATATTCTTATTCGCAAATGTAATTCGTAATTCGTAATTCAATATCCCCATCACCGCACTCTCGCATCACCGCCAACTCACCACTCACTACTCACTACTCATTCTCTTAGTCGCTTCGTTCGCTTAAGTCTCTTAAGTCGCTTAAGTCGCTCAGTTCGCATCATCGCCAACTCGCTGCTTCGCATTTAATCATCCTCCTGTGTGCCGAACAGCTCGACATTTGTGTTTAAAATTTTGTTCCGTGTTCCTTGTTCCGTGTTCCGTGTTGTGCTTGCCTCGCTTGTCCCGTTAATTTTATTTCAATCAACCGGGATGGAACGCGACGGCTGGAGCTGTTTCACCGGAGTTCGCTTTTCTCTAATTTTCTTATCCCGATAGCTATCGGTACTCTTAAGTCGCTAATCCCGATAGCTATCGGGACTCTCAAGTCTCTCAGTCTCTCAGTCTCTTCGTCTCTAATCCCGATAGCTATCGGGACGCTCAGTTCGCATAAACGCCAACTCACCGCTTCGCATTTAATCATCCTCCTGTGTGCCAAACAGCTCGCCATGGAGGCTTGATAAGTATTTCTGCACGCAAATTCAATTTAAATTATTCCTGATATATATAAGTCAGATACAAGATAAAAAGTTCACAAAAAATTTTTTAATCCTGACAGTCAAACCCTTAACAATATTCTTTAAATTGTCTGTATACAAATATACAATTCTTAAGTTTAAAAACAGCGACATATAGTTTTTACATATCTTAAAGCAATATTTAGTCTGATATCACAATTTTTTTTATCTTAGCTTCGTAAAAATAATCATAAAAACATATATATTATGAAAGATATAAATTGGAAAGAATTGTCTTTCGCATATCAAAAGACAAACTACAATGTACGTTGCTATTTCCGCAATGGCGAATGGGGAGAGCTGGAAACTTCCTCTTCCGAATACATCAACATCCACATGGCTGCAACAGCCTTGCATTACGGACAGGAAGCTTTTGAAGGCATGAAAGCTTTCCGCGATAAGAAAGGAAATATCCGCTTGTTTCGATGGGAAGACAACTGGCAACGGATGAAAAATTCTGCCGAAGGGATTATGATGGCCGAGGTACCCAAAGAAAAATTCAAAGAAGCCATCATGAAAGTGGTCAAGTTAAATGAAGAATACGTTCCGCCACATGGCACCGGAGCTTCGCTTTATATCCGTCCTTTACTTATCGGCTCAGGGCCACGTGTGGGAGTAAAACCTGCCGATGAGTATTTATTTGCCGTTTTCGTTATTCCGGTTGGCCCTTATTTCAAAGAAGGCTTTAAACCTGTTGATATGCAAATCGCCAAAGACTATGACAGAGCTGCACCACAGGGAACCGGACGTCTGAAAGTCGGCGGTAACTATGCAGCCAGCCTGCGTGCCGGCGAACGAGCACATGACGAAGGCTATGCCGCTTCCATCTTTTTGGATGCCAAAGAAAAGAAATATATCGACGAAGCCGGTCCGGCCAATTTCTTCGGTATTAAAGACAACACCTATATTACTCCAAAATCGGAATCTATTCTGCCTTCCATCACCAACAAATCGTTGATGCAACTGGCCGAAGATATGGGACTGAAAGTAGAACGCCGCCCTGTACCGGTTGAAGAACTGGAAACTTTTGAAGAAGCCGGCGCCTGCGGTACTGCCGCCGTTATTTCCCCGGTGGGAAAAATCCTTGACCGAACTTCCGGTAAAGAATATGTGATTTCCAAAGACGGAAACCCCGGCCCCATTTCTACTAAACTATTCGAACGCCTGCAAGGCATTCAATATGGTGATGTGGAAGATAAACACGGCTGGATTACCATCGTGGAATAAAATAAAAATCATTATCCAATACAATAAAAAAGGCCGTCCTTCAGGATGGCCTTTTTTGTTTTACGAGCCTTGCAATTCATAGTTTATCCCGATAAATTGTAATAGCAATATTCAATCAGTGGCTTAGCCTCAGAAACAAACGCTGATGACTAAAATAAATCAATATCAAAAATACTGATTTGATCACCGACTTTTCGATCCTTGAACAAGGTTAGCTGATTTTCAGATACTCTGTTTTTGTTTTGTTCTTCAATTTGTTTTTGATATTGTGAGGTCTTTTCACGGATGGCCGCTTTGATAAATTTATTGACGGTCGTATTGTCCAATTTTGAGCACTGTTCAATTAGTTCACGCTCCTTTGCAGAAACTTTGAAGCTAACTTTTCTGAATTTTTTCCTACCTGGTTTACGCTTTTTTGCAGCCATGAACAGTACCGTTTAATGCGACTAACATAAATATTCTTGCAACTCAAAATATCTTCTGCAATTAAAAGTTATTGACGAAGTTTTTAACGAGTTAAATGACTAAATCCTGGTAATTACTTCACTTAAAATAAAGTTTGCTGCCGGTTTCTTTTATCCCGAAGCCGCCCTTCAATAGCTCTTTTGACAATAGCCAGATTTTTTTCACTTAATCCGGAGTCGAGAAAAAAGGTTGCAAACTTTTTATAATCATCATCATAAAAACGCTGGATTACGCTCTTCACTAGTTCATGCCGGTAATCCTCTTTGGAAACCAACGGATAGTATTGATGACTGCGCCCGAAAGCTTCATGACCTACAAATTCCTTTTTCTGCAATATCCGCACAATCGTTGACACTGTATTATATGCCGGTTTAGGTTCCGGCATTTCATTGAGAATATCTTTCACAAATGAAGCTCCCGTTTTCCATAAAATCTGCATCACTTCTTCTTCAGCCTTTGTTAGTTCTTTCATAGACATAATCCTGTTTGTGGCAACTAATAATTTAGTAGCAAATATACAGAAAATAAATACAATAAAAAAAAGGCTGCATTATTTTATACAGCCTTTCAAACTAAAGATTTCGTTTTATCTTATTATGCTTTCATGTCGCGAGCAATCACTTCTATTTCTTTTACGAAACGTTGAGCCAAGTCAGATGCTTTTTCCGCCGAGTCACTTTCTGCATAGATACGGATAATGGGTTCGGTGTTGGATTTTCGCATATGTACCCATTCCTTGTCAAATTCTATTTTCAGCCCGTCAATAGTTGTCTTGGGCTGTTGCGGGTATTTTTGTTCCAATTTATGAAGTATCCCGTCCACATCAAGATCATCAGTAAGCTTAATCTTATCTTTTTGAATGGAATAAGACGGATATTGCGCACGCAAGCCGCTAACGGTCTTATCTGAACGCGCCAGATAAGAAAGGAATAAAGCTATACCAACCAATGCATCGCGCCCGTAATGCAGTTCAGGATAAATAACACCGCCATTACCTTCACCACCAATGATGGCATCAACCTCCTTCATCTTTTCCACTACATTCACTTCGCCAACAGCACTACTGTAGTATTCCACGCCGGCATCATGGCTAATATCGCGTAAAGCCTGAGAAGAAGACAGATTAGAAACGGTATTTCCTTTTTTGTTTTGCAAAACGTAATCAGCAACAGCTACCAATGTATATTCTTCGCCAAAAAATGCTCCGTTTTCGCAGATAATAGCCAGACGATCTACATCAGGATCCACGGCAAAACCAACGTCTGCTTTTTTGGTAACAACACGCTTTGATATTTCCGTTAAATGGCCGGGAACGGGTTCCGGATTATGGGCAAACTCTCCTGTCGGGTCGCAGTTAAGTTTATCTACTGTTTCCACTCCCAGGGCTTTCAAAAGAGCAGGCAAGGCAATGCCTCCCGTAGAATTCACACAATCAATCACAACGCGAAAACCTGCATTTTTTATGGCTTCCTGATCAACCAAAGGTAAAGCAATAATTTTTTCAATATGGTCCTGAACAAACCGCTCATAAGAAGCATATCGTCCTAAATTATCCACATCGGCATATTCTATTTCGGAATTTTCGGCTATCGCTAATACCTGCTTGCCTTCTTCAGAAGATAAAAACTCACCTTCTTTGTTGAGCAATTTGAGCGCGTTCCATTCCCGGGGATTGTGACTAGCTGTAATGATAATACCTCCATGTGCATGCATACTCGTAACAGCCATTTCTACAGTGGGCGTAGTAGATAATCCCAGATCAACCACATTTACCCCCACTCCTATCAAGGCATTGTTTACCAATCGGTTTACCATATCCCCGGAAATCCTTGCATCCCGGCCAACAACTATTTTGATCTTCTCGTTATTTTGGTCTTTGATAAATTGTGCATAAGCAGATGTAAAACGTACAACATCCAAAGGTGTAAGACCTTCTCCTTGCTTTCCTCCAATTGTTCCCCGTATTCCGGAGATTGATTTTATCAGGCTCATAATTTGAAATTTCAGTTTAAACCGGCAAATGTAAACTTTTCATTAAAATAAAGACAAACATTTGCAAAAATACAGTTATCTGATACTCGAAACAAAGATAGGTTACATCATATTATATTTTCTAATAATTTTTCAACTATTTGTTTTAACACTAAATAACCGAGTATATTCTTTTTCAACCCTAAACCTTTTGTAACTGATATACAATGTCTTAAAAACAAATTCAAGAACACCTTGTTGAGAATTAGATAAGATATGTAAGAATTACTCTTATTAAATTGCTATTTTCGGGTTTTGAAATTACCTTTGCAAAAAAATAGTATTTGCTATTTCTATGAAAAATGACCACAATTTTATGGATGAACATGAAGCTGATGCCCTGATAACTCAATTTGAGCAACAGCTAAAAAACAAAGAAAGTTTCTTCTTTGATGTGGATGATTTTGCCATTATCATAGATTTTTATATTGATTCAGGATCGGTTGAAATGGCACAGATCGCATTAAAACATGCCACAGCTTTGCATCCCAACACGGTTATTTTCCAGGTTAAAAAGGCTCAGATACTTGCCATCACAAACAATACGGAACAAGCTCTGACAGCTCTGACAAATGTAGAAAATCTGGAACCATTTAACTCGGATATCATTCGTACTAAAGCGAATATATTCAGCCAGCTGCAACAATATGACAATGCGATAAAGGAATATAAAAAATTATCTATTGAAGATGATGCTGAAGAAATTTATAGCAATATCGCTTTTGAATACGAAAATATGGGTCAATATAAACAGGCCATACAGTATTTGAAAAAAGTTTTAGCTATTAATCCCGAGAATATCAATGCCCTTTATGAAATTGCCTATTGTTATGAATCGACAGGAAACTTAAGAGAAAGCATTTCCTTTTTCCAAAATTATCTGGAAGATGCTCCATTATCAACAACTGCCTGGTTTAATCTGGGGATATCCTGTTCTACAATAGGAAGACTGGAAGATGCCATAGAAGCATTTGATTATGCTATCGCTCTTGAACCGCAATATGCATCAGCTCATTTCAATAAAGCTACCGTGCTTTGCAATCAGGGAAATTTCAGTCAGGCTATTGAAGCCTACAGTGAAACGCTGAAGCTGGAAAATCCAGAAGCCGTTACACTGCAATACATTGGCGAGTGTTATGAGAAAACAGGAGATAACGAAAATGCATTGGAACATTATTTCAAAGCTATTGAAATAAATGAAAACTATGGAGATTCATGGGCCGGAATTGCATCGGTATATTATGAAACCGAAAATTATGAGAAAGCCCTGAGCTTTATTGAAAAAGCAATTAAAACAAACGAAAACAACGCGGATTACCTGCTTCTGCAGGGAGATATTTTTAAGTCTTTGCAAGAATACGACATGGCTACATTAGCCTATGCCAAAGCCCAGGAAAAAAATCCCGAAGATCCCAATGTCTGGCTGGACTTAGCCGAAGCGTTGATTTACAGAGATGAAGATACTGCTATTGGTATTGAAACATTAAAAAATGCCCTTGTCCTTTTTCCGGATAACCCTTCTTTGCTTTACAGACTTAGCTATTATGAACTTACTGACGGAAGGCAAAAAGAAGGATACCGTCTTCTTCAACAAGCCCTTCTTACAAACATTGAAGGATATAATGAGTTCCTCGAAATGGATGAAACGCTTATCAATGATCCGATCATAATCAGCTTTATTGAACAAGCCAAAGAAATAAAACAAAAGAGTTAAACATTGCCATACAGATATAACCATGAATTTTAATTTGCCATTTATCCCAGAAAGACCCTCCAAGCCAAGGAAAGAAGGAATCTCCATGATTATGGATAAAGGATTAAGCCTTAGAGAGTCGGAGAACCTTATTGCTTCTTCAGGACATTTAATCGATTATATTAAGCTTGGATTCGGTACTTCAGTAATCACGCCGGATTTGAAGGAAAAGATAAAACTTTTTCAACAAAATAATATTACACCCTATTTCGGAGGAACGCTTTTTGAAGCTTATGTTGCCAGAGACATACGGGATGAATACAAAAGAGTTCTGGATAAATTTGGCTTAACGGCACTGGAAATTTCTGATGGTAGTATCGTCGTAGACCACGATGAAAAGCTCAAGTGGATTAATGAATATGCAAAAGATTTCACTGTCTTATCAGAAGTAGGTTCAAAGCAAGAAGGCATTATTATTGCCCCCAACAAATGGATCACTATGATGGACACTGAACTCGAAGCTGGCTCTGAAATCGTTATTGCAGAGGCCCGGGAAAGTGGGAATGTAGGCATTTACCGCCCCAATGGCAACGCGCATGTTACGCTTGTCAATAAAATTATCAGCAATATCCCGCCGGAAAAAATCATGTGGGAAGCACCGAAAAAAGCGCAACAAGTATGGTTTATCCAGGAAATGGGAGCTAATGTTAATCTGGGAAATATTGCTCCTGAAGAAGTCATTCCACTGGAAACCCTCCGGCTTGGATTGCGCGGAGACACCTTTTTCCAGTTCCTTCCCGAACAAATGAAAGAAACCTCCAAATAATAACGGATGTTAACAAAATTTCGCTATTATTTTATCATCATGCTGAAAGGCTTCGGCATGGGGGCTGCAAACGTTATCCCCGGCGTATCCGGCGGAACAATTGCCCTGATAACTAATATTTACGAAGACCTGATCAACTCTTTAAAGTCGTTTGACTTTAAAGCAGCAAAATATCTCCTTACTTTCCGATGGAAAGAATTTGCCCGGCATACGAATCTGCTTTTTATCGTAGCTGTATTCTTAGGCGCTTTATTGAGTATTTTCTCTATTGCCCGTCTCTTTGAATATCTCCTTGTCCATGAGCCCATCTTAATCTGGTCTGCCTTCTTCGGGTTAATCTTAGCCTCGGTAATCTTTGTGGCAAGACGTATAGAAAAATGGAAAGCAGACCGCTACATTATGCTCATCATAGGAACTGCCATTGGCTTAGGCTTGTCTTTTCTTACTCATGCAGAGCAGAATGAAAGCTACTGGTATGTATTCATTTGTGGAATGATAGCTATGAGCAGCATGATCCTACCCGGCCTTTCCGGCTCGTTTATTCTTATTCTGATGGGAAATTATGTCCTTCTGATGGTCACTTCCGTAAATGCTTTTTCCACTTCCCTTAGTGAATTACTGCAGGGCAACATGAACTTTTTTAGTAATAACCCTGAGATTATCAATTACCTTAAACTTTTGGGGATATTCGTTTTAGGAGCTGCTGCAGGCATCATAGCTTTTTCCAATATCCTGGCCTGGATATTTAAACATCAAAAAGATAATACACTGGCTATTTTATCCGGGTTTATCCTGGGGTCTCTGGCAATTGTATGGCCCTGGAAAAACGATGTTTATTTAAAGAAAGCAGGCGATATCGTCCTTGACCGCCATGGAGAACCCATCGTTATTGGCTATGAACGGTTTCTGCCGGATTTATCTCCGGAATTGTTTTATGCCTTTTTATGGATGGCCATTGGGTTTGCTATCATCTGGTTACTTGAACGTACAGGAGAAAAAAAGAAATCATGATCAGAACAGGGCTCATCGGATATCCGGTTCAGCATTCTCATTCTCCGCAATTATTCGAAAAAATTTTTCAAAGAGAAGGATTTCAGCATGCCGTCTATCAAACCTTTCCGGTTAAAGACCTGAGTAAACTCCATGATCTGATTTTAGATTATCCTGATCTCATCGGACTGAATGTTACAATCCCCCATAAAACGGATATCCTCTCCTGTCTTGACGAGGTCTCTGACGAAGCGCTGTCTGTTGGTGCTGTGAATACAGTCAGTATAAACAGACAAAAAAACACGGTTTATTTAAAAGGCTATAATACAGACCTCAATGGATTTGAAGGTATGCTAAGCAAATACCTGAAAAAAACTCCGCAGGGGGCTTTGGTGTTAGGTAGCGGAGGTGCTTCAAAAGCTGTAGCATTCGTTTTGAAAAATCACAATATTCCCTTTCAAATCATCAGCAGGAACCCCGCGAAAGGAAATTTGTCATATGGCAAGATTACACAAAATCATATCTCCCTCTACCCGCTGATTATCAACTGCACACCTGCCGGAATGGCGCCCAATACCAATGAAATTCCTCCCATTCCCGTTGAATTATTAAATGCGGATAACACCATATTTGACCTTGTTTACAATCCTCGTGAAACAAAGTTAATGCAGGAAGCCCAAATGCGGGGAGCCAAAGTGTACAATGGCTTAACGATGCTCGAAATGCAGGGATTGGCATCGTGGAAGATCTGGAAAAATAATTTGATGTGAACACCTGCTTTTCTTATATTTGAAGAATAATTATCTCAAAATAAAATATTATGGCAGTATTAGTAGAATTTGCAATGTTCCCAACCGACAAAGGAGGCAGCGTAAGTGAATACGTTAGTAAAATCATTCAGATGTTCAAAGACAGTGATGTTGCTTATCAGCTAACACCGATGGGCACCATTTTCGAAACAGAAAGCATGAAAGCTGCCCTGGATGTTATTCAAAAAGCCTATGATGTGTTAGAACCCCATACGGAACGGATTTATTCCACAGTGAAATTTGATGTCAAGAAAAACAAAAATGGAATAATGAAACAGAAAATTCAGTCCATTCAAAATAAAATCGGAGAAGACATTAACACTTAAGAGTTTACAAATCAACAATCACACTAACTATTGAAAACAGGAACAATAAATCCTGTTTTCATTTTTTTGTCAAGGAGGCCTGAGCACATTCTTTTTCTGTAAGTTTTTTCCACAATTCAGAGTTTTGTAATTTCCGAAAGGTTTTTCTATTGCAAGAAAAGTTTTCATACCATTTATATTCAGAACAGAGGATTATCCCTAAGCCTTCAAGTCCTTTTTCTTTGTAAAGGTTATTTACTACACAAGTCGCCTTTTCCGGGGAAAAAGAAGTTTGACGCCTTAACTTCAGTACGGCTCTTTTCTGAATTTTTATGATCGTAGTTTGCTCAGGATATTTCAGATCAATAAATCCGCGGTTCGGATGATCAGGATTATACCAGACTACAAACCTATATCCTTTTCTTACCGGTATGCCGTCATCAGTTACAATTTGATCAAGAGATGGATTTGTCGGCCTTGCTACGTGCTTTTTATAAACGGAATCATCAACAGAATAGCTGTAATGTAAATTCCGGCTGTCGTTGTTAAAACTATAAGGAGAAGTAACAAGTCCGACCGTAGTTGTATCATACCTTTTAAGCATAAGATAACGGATATCATTCATAAAAATAAACACTAACAAAATAACCGTTAAGGAAACAATAGATATTTGGAAATCTTTGCGTTTTAAAAGAGGAATATCTTTTGCCTTTTTCCTCGTGTTTATATAGTGTCTGTATCGGGCAGCTGCCTCCGCTTTAGCCCTTCGGGTAGCTTCACTTTCATAATCCGGTGATTGTGCGCGGTAGGTTGTTTGCTTGGGTGGATTTATGTTTTGCCTTGACAGCCTGAGCCGCTGATCATACCACAACCTGCGCGCCGGCACTGATAAGATCTGATAAGCTTTATTGATTTTTATAAATTCTCTGGAAGAGGACTGCTCCCCGCTACTATCGGGATGGTATTTTACAGCTAAACGCCGATAAGCATGCTTGATCTCTTTCTGATCTGCATTCTCAGCGACACCCAATATGCTATATAAATTTACCATATCCGTTTTTAGTCATTAAACCATATTTAAAACCAATTGTTTAGTTGGGAACAAGGATTTCAGGCTTATTCTTTATCGATCTTGAATTCATACCATCAACAAAAGTATAGAATCTTACGGGGCGTTCATCTTTTTTCTTGTTGAATATGACATCAAAAAAATAAGACTTTAAATGTCAATGTTTTACTATTAAAAAAGGTTTTACATTCTTCAGCATATATTTTTCAGAAAAACTTTAGCTTATCTTTTCTCGTGGCCAGATGCGCTAAAGCCTTATTAGTAAACCTTAATAATATATCTTTGTTTGTTTTTTAAGAATCATGCAGGCTAAACAAATTAGCTTTATTACTTTTGCAAATACTATGGATGCGAGCAGAATAAATATAAAAAATAAAAAAGCCTCATTTCATTTTTTTCTCGTTGAGGAATTCACAGCAGGTTTACAACTGATGGGCAGTGAGATAAAATCGATCCGTCAGGGTAAAGCTTCCATTTCCGAAGCCTATTGCACTTTTGACGATAAAGGAGAATTATATATACGCGAAATGCATATTAGTCCTTATGAAATGGCGACTCATTACACACATGAGCCGAAACGCCCCCGGAAATTATTATTACAGAAAAGAGAACTCAGAAAACTCCGGAACAAATCGAAAGAAAAAGGGTATACGATTATTCCCACACTTGTCCACATTAGTGAAAAAGGATGGGCTAAAGTTGACATAGCACTGGCTAAGGGTAAACATAAGTATGACAAAAAACAAAGTATTAAAGAGAAAGATATGAAACGGGAAATGCAAAAAAACCTGCGGGATTATTGATCTTTACTTTTTTTGTCTTTCGGATTCGGGCGATAATGATAACGATATCGCACGTTTAAATTCCTTGGATCTTCCTCTTGCTGGTCGTCTATAAGCCAATAAGGATCTTCATCACTCAGTTCATCGTCGTCCTCGTCTTCCTCCCAATCCGGAACATAGCGTTGCGGACCTTCTTTCCGGTAAAACACAGCCAGAACAATGCCTGCCAGAGACCCCATCAGGTGGCCCTCCCAGGAAATGTTGCGATTAGGAAAGAAATCCGGAAAAAATCCCCAGATCATACTTCCGTATAAGAAAAACACTAATAACATAAACGCCAAAACACTCTTTTCCCGGCGTATCAAGGCGCTGGCTATATGAAAGGCGGCCAGGGAATAAACTATTGTGCTGGCACCGATGTGAAAATTTTCCCGCGCAAAAGCCCAGACCCATATTCCGGTAATGAGCCAGGAAAGAAAAAAAACAGGATAGGCTATCCTTCGGTAAAAATAAAAAAGCCCCCAGCCTAAAACCAAAAGCGGAGCCGTATTGGACATTAAATGTTTTAAATCGCCGTGCAATAAAGGTGAGAAAATTACACCACGTAATCCTTTCGCATTTAGCGGTAAAATTCCAAAATCAGAAAAATCCAGCTCAAAATATAATTCTATCCCTTTTATTATCCATAAAACAAAGACAAACAAAAAAGGAAAAAAAGCACTGTAAACAATCTTTTTTAATTCTTTATCCATTCAAAAATCTTGTGCAATTATTAGTCAAAGATAAAGCAAAATCATGGAAACATTGTTCACACTAATTTATTCAGTCTAACAGAAAAAGAAGCAACTGCACAAACCGCCCTTTTCCCCAAAGATCCGTACCCGCCTGACAATTTTTATAGAAAGCCTGATGATTTATTAACATTAGCTTTGAAGCTTTGATTATTTTTGTATTAACGTTAATAAGACTAATATCAATTTAAAAAAAAGAACGTTACTAAGTGCAAACAGCTGTTTATATTGTTTTATAAGACGATGCACCATTTATTCAAAAACACAGATATATGATTTTAAGATATTTCTTTTTATTCGTTTTCCTGACATCCCTGTTTTGTGCAGGATGCAATAATGACTCCGGCAATTCAGCACCGGAAAAAAGCGACAACTATGTTGTAATGCTCTCGTTAGACGGATTTCGCTGGGATTATCCGGATAGTATCGCAACGCCTAATCTGGACCGGATAGCCAAAAAAGGAGTAAAAGCCAAATCTTTGAAGCCGGCTTTTCCAACCAAAACTTTTCCCAATCATTACAGTATGGCTACCGGTCTATATCCCGATCATCACGGACTTGTTTTGAATAGCTTCTATGATCCTGAAACAGAAAAAAGCTATTCCATGATCGATTCGGCTTCACGGAATAATCCGTTGTTTTATGCAGGAGAACCTATATGGGAAACAACAGAAAAAAACGGATTAACAGCTGCCACTTTTTTCTGGGTCGGGTCTGATGTAAGGGGAGCTAAAAACAAAGCGACTTACTGGGAGCCATACAACCAAAAAATACCTTTTTCAGCCCGGATTGATTCAGTTATTAACTGGCTAAAACTTCCGGAAGAAAAGCGTCCTGAACTAATTATGTGGTATATGCATGAACCGGATGCTATAGGCCATTACGCAGGGCCACACGCCGCTCCTACGGATTCCGTTGTAATGAGACTGGACAGCATGCTGGGAATTTTCCTGAACAAAATCGACCAGCTACCTTTTAAAGATCAAATAAATATTATTGTAACTTCAGACCATGGGATGGGAAAAATCAGCAATGATCGTGTTGTAGACCTTTCGAAATATACAGACAGCACCTGGTTTTCCCGTGTTGAAGGACACAATCCCAACTATCTCTTTCAGGTAAAACAAGGATATTTGGATACGGCCTTCAAAGCACTCTCAAGAGTTGAACATATCAGCGTTTGGAAGCACGGCGAAGTCCCCGAAGAACTGAATTATGGCAACAATCCCCGGACACTTGATCTGATTGTTCTGGCTGACTGGGCCTGGAGTATAACGTACGGTAAGAAAGAAATTAAATATGCAGCTACTCACGGTTTTGACAACCGAAATAAAGACATGCACGCTATCTTTTATGCGTTCGGACCGGACTTTAAAGAAAATTATACTTCGGAAAATTTTGAAAATGTTGATCTTTATATCCTGATAAGCAAATTACTGAATCTTAAACCCGCAGAAACCGACGGGAATATTAACAGGATAAAACCCATGCTGAAACAGGATGTGCGAAAAAACACAAACTAAACTCATATACAACACCATAATCTAATTGATCTTTTATAAAACCTCCATGGCGAAAATTTTTTCGACACATTGGAGAATGATTAAAGGGCTGGACGAGTTGGCGATGATGCAAAGAAACAATGTCATTTATTGTCATTAGTAGTCATTGATGGTCATTGGTTGTCATTGGTTGTCATTAATGGTCATTGGTTGTCATTTGTTGTCATTTATTGTCATTAGTAGTCATTGGTAGTCATTGTTAGTCATTAATGGTCATTTTCTATACTTCTGTGTCTGGTTGCTGTGAAATATAACTGTCTCAGAAAGCCCTAAAGCAAATGACTTAAAATATAGTAAAGCAAAATGACGCGCGAAGCGCAAATGACCACAAATGACATCCGTCGAAGACGGATAAATGACGCGAAGCAAATGACAGTAAGAGATAAAAGCAAGAAAACATAATAATGACATTATCAATATATTGAAAAATTTAAACATATGACATAAGAAGTATCGGGCTACAATTCGCAAAAAAGCTTTGCATCTTTATGAATACAAATTTTCAAGAGTCAACACGCACATATTATTTTGACTAATTATAAACAGTAGACAAAATAGCGGGATTTTAAAATCAATCGTTAAATTTGTGTCAAATATTGTTTGTTAATAACCAAAGAAAAATATATAACATGGCCGATCTAAAAACAAATTATTTAGGGCTGGAATTAAAAAACCCTATCATAGTAGGAAGCTCCAGATTAACCAGTACCGTTAACAGCATCAAAGATATAGAGTCTAAAGGAGCCGGGGCGGTGGTCTTAAAGTCGCTTTTTGAAGAGCAAATTGAATATGAAGCAGAAAAAGTCTTTGCAGAACAAGAAGGCGAAGGATTTCATTATCAGGAAGCCACAGATTATATTAAAGGTTATTCCAAAGATCATAAAGTAGGAGATTACTTAAAACTCATCAAAGAAGCCAAAGCATCGGTAGACATACCAATTATTGCCAGCGTCAACTGTGTGTCTGCAAGGGAATGGACTTCCTTTGCAAAAAAGCTTGAGGAAGCAGGTGCTGATGCACTGGAGCTTAACATTTTCATCCTTCCCTCCGATCCTAATCATGAGGGCAGGGACAATGAAAAGATGTATTTTGAGATTGCGGAAAAAGTCAAAAAGAAAGTCAACATCCCTGTGGCCCTCAAAGTAAGCTATTACTTTTCAGGGCTGGCAAAAACCCTGCGGGAACTTTCCTGGGCCGGTGTTGACGGACTTGTCTTATTCAACCGTTTCTTCTCCCCGGATATCGACATTGATAACTTCAAAATAACGTCTTCTTTTGTATTCAGTTCTCCGGAAGAACTGGCTATTTCCCTGCGTTGGGTTGCCATGATGTCAGGCATAGTGCATTGCGATCTGGCTGCCTCCACAGGCATACACGATGGCAAAGCCGTGATCAAGCAACTGCTTGCAGGGGCTAAAGCCACACAGGTTACTTCCATACTTTATAAGTCCGGCTTAGGTAAGATTACTGAAATGAAACAAGAGCTGGAAGCCTGGATGGACAAGCATGGTTATAAAACCATCGATGAGTTCCGCGGTAAGATGAGCCAAAAAGAAGCCGAAAATCCCGCTGCCTTTGAACGGGTCCAATTCATGAAACATTTCTCCGGAATCGAATAATATTATCTTAACAAAATACATAAAGACGCAGGCATCCGTGTTTGCGTCTTTCTTTTTCTCATGCCCAAAGAACGAAAAATATGGATTGCCTTACCAGCCATGAATGAATATGAATGGCTGCCTGCTACTTTAGATGCTATTCATCAACAAGATTACCAAAATTTTCATCTGGTGGTATGTGTAAACCAACCGGAAGAATACAGGGACAGTCAGAACGACTCGATGCAAAACATATATCACAACAATCAGGCATGTCTGCAGCTTTTACAGTCTATAAATCAAATTCCGGTCACAGTTCTTGACCGAAGCAGCAGAGGGAAAGGATGGCCGGCGGGGAAAGGAAGTGTCGGAGCTGCCCGCAAAGAACTCATGGATTATATTGCCTCTCAGGCAGAGAAAAAGGATATCATTGTCAGTATGGACGCTGACACCCGTTTTACTTCAGAATATTTCTCCTCGATAAATCAGATTTTTACTAAATACACCGATCTTGGGGCTTTAGCTAATCCTTACTATCACAAAACCACAGGCCATATTGCGGAAGACCGGGCTATTTTACGCTACGAAATTTATATGCGCAACTATGCGCTTAACCTGTTCCGGATAAATTCGCCCTATCGTTTTACAGCCTTAGGCTCTGCAATAGCTACAACCAAAGAAATGTACGACCGTATCGGCGGCATGACACCCAAAAAAAGCGGAGAAGACTTTTACTTCTTACAGAAAATAGTAAAATCCGGAAAGCTCTGCCTGCACAATGAAGAGCTTGTTTATCCGGCGGCGCGGTTTTCTGATCGTGTTTTCTTCGGTACCGGCCCGGCCATGATAAAAGGAAACCAGGGCAACTGGAGCTCCTACCCCGTTTATGCTGCAGAATTATTTGATGATGTTAAAAAAACAATGGACAATTTTCCGCTACTTTATCATAAAGATATTCCAACACCCATGGATACCGTTTTCAACACAAAAAACTCCTCTCCATGGCAACCTTTGCGATCAAATGCTACATCTGAAAAACAATTTGTCAAAGCCTGCCACCAAAAGATGGATGGGCTGCGCATTCTGCAATATCTAAAATCTGCACACAACAATCTATCCCGTCAGGAAAATCAAATTTTAACAAACAACTTGCAAACATGGCCTATCAATCTTCCGGAAGAAACATATACTGAACTTCATGAACATTCCCAACTTACTGATGTTTCAACTAATACCTTGCTGGAAATCAGAAAAGCTTTGTTCAATAAAGAACGTGATTTCCAAAAGAATAACCCAATAACATGCATATGATTGCAGTCATCGGACCAACAGCCACAGGCAAAACCAGTCTGGCCGCTAATTTTGCCGCCCGCAACAACGGCGAAATCATTAGCGCAGACTCCCGTCAGGTTTATAAAGGAATGGATATCGGAACAGGTAAGGATTTATCAGAATATACAGTCAACGGTAAACCCATTCCTTATCATTTAATTGATATTGCCCTCCCCGGTGAAGAATATAATGTTTTCCGCTATCAGCAGGATTTTTTAAAGGCATATCAGGAAATCATAAAAAGGAAAAACCTGCCTGTATTATGCGGAGGTACCGGGATGTATATTGAAGCAGTTTTAAAAGGCTATCGTTTACTTGAAGTTCCGGAAGATAACAACCTACGTGCTGATCTGGAGAACAAAACACAAAAAGAACTGCAACAAATATTAAAGCAATTTAAAACACCGCATAACACAACAGATACTGAAGACAGGAAGCGGTTAATCCGGGCTATCGAAATCCAGACCTATTATCAGAAACATGCAACTGAAACCGGTTTTCCCGATATAGACAGTGTGCTCTTTGGTGTACATTATGACCGGCCAACGCTGCGTGATCGCATCACGGCAAGGTTACAAGAACGTTTGGATAACGGCATGATTGAAGAAACTGAAAACCTGTTAGATCAAGGTGTAGCTCCCGGGGATTTAAAATTTTACGGTCTTGAGTATCGATACCTCACCCAATATATTCAGGGAGAAATATCCTACCGGGAAATGTTTTCCGGCTTAAATACAGCCATACATCAGTTTGCCAAACGTCAAACAACATGGTTCAGAAGAATGGAACGTAAAGGGACTGAAATACACTGGATCAATGGCACATTGCCCATGGATAAAAAGGTGACTTTTATGGAACAAAAAATTCAGGAATTATGATACACAACTGGCATATAGGCACATCAGGATGGAGTTATGATGACTGGAAACATAAATTTTATCCAAAAGGACATCTTTCAGGACATAAGCATTTGCCTTATTTTAGCAGACATTTCTCTACAACAGAGATCAATGCTACTTTTTACCGGATAATTAAGGAAGAGACGATCCAGGGCTGGTATAACAAAACACCGGAAAATTTTATTTTTTCCATCAAGCTGCATCAGTATTTGACGCATAGCAAACGGTTAAAAATGGATGAGGCAGCTAACTCAAGGCTTGATCTGTTTTTGAAAAGCAGCAGTCATCTTAAAGAAAAGGCAGGCCCGGTATTGGTTCAACTCCCGCCCGGATTAAAAGAAGACCATTATCGTTTGAAAGACTGGCTGGAAAGCATGCCTGAATATCGCTATGCCATAGAATTCAGACACGACAGTTGGCTCAATGATAAAACAGCCCAGCTGCTAAGCGAACATAATGCTGCTATGGTTTATTCCCACTCCCCTGACATCCCGTCATGGCTTACGGTCACGGCAAATTTTTTATATGTGCGGTTTCACGGACCAAAAGAATTTTATAAGTCCAAATATACAGAAGACCAGCTTAAGGAAGAATTGAAGAAAATCCAGTCTTTAGACGGACTGAAAAACTGCCGGGATATATTTATTTATTTTAACAACAATTATAAAGGGTTTGCTATTGACAATGCCCGGTACTTGCAATCCCTGATAAAACAAGCTGATTAGTGCCTGTCAATAAATTCAGTGTCTGGTTCATAATGTTCGAGTTCAAGGCTTGTGAAGTTTTTTATCAACAGGAGTTTACTTGTGTAAATGACTGTGATAAAAAACGAGCGTAACGCAGAAATCGGACATTATGGACAGACACTGATTAGCGGCGTATATAATGTTTGCGTTTAAACAGTCCTTTAATGCTTTCCCACAAGCGTTCAAAGAAGTTTTTGTCGGAATAATGCTTATAACGCTTCCGGCTTGCTCTCCTATGCGCTTTGGTTTTCATTACAACCCTTTTCCTTTTGTTGTATTTGCTTATTGCCGGATCGGATGATTTCCCGTTATATTTGGGATATCTCCTGAAGCTTACATTCCAGGGTAAATGGAAATGATAAGAAAACCCAAGGGAAGTATATCCCAATCCTTCTGTTGAAGCATCGCCACTTGCAAAGGCATCCAGGCGGTCAGTATTCATTCCGTGTATGCCCGTTTCAAAGTTTAATTCCCATTTCTCGTCAATCTGATAACTAACACCTAAACCAAACGGGATCGTTGTGGAAGTGGCCATTTTTTCTTTATCATCAAACCAACGCTCTTCGCCAAAACCATCCCTGTCGACCAGCTCATCTGTTTCGTCATCGTACTGCCAGGTGCGCGAATCTGTAAATCCTATCCCAAGAAAACCATATAACGTCCAGTCTCTGTTTCGCCTTTCGCCCCAGATTAAATTGCTGACATCAAACTCAGCTCCCAGGTAATATTCATTAAACGTTGACTCAAAATACAAGCCATATTGGTCTGATCCACTGTTTATCCGGCCATGCAAAAACGAACCCCGCACCGAAAATGACGGAGTGAAATTTTTCTTTAAAACCGCGCCATAAGCTAATCCACGATCCTGATAAAAATATTTGTGAAACGGAGTATTGGAAAAAAACCGGTTTTTTTTATCGCTAAGGTCTCCATAAAAAGAAGTCATGCCTATATTCGGATTCAACTCCCAGTCTGAAGCAAACTGATGGTAGCCGCCCCATTGCGAAAACCCGGGTTTAAACATCATTAAAAGTAATAAAAGAATAAGGCCTGACCTCATGCAAGTATATTTTAGCAATTTGTTCATGTTAGTTGGTTGCAAAATTATAATAATTAAATCAAATACTATTAAATTCAATTTAAATTCCCTAAAGCTTGACATGCTTTAGGAAACTACCAGGGATATATGTCCAAAACTGGTTTCTGCACAACGAAAATAAGAAAAAATCATAACCTGATACAAAGTTTATTAATTTTGTAAGAAATCCGTTTTTCATGATTGACCAACAAAAGGTAGTTGTTGTTTTGCCAGCCTATAATGCTGAAAAAACATTAAAAAAAACAGTGGAGGAAATTCCTGTTCCCCCGGTGGACGAAATTTTGCTTGTTGACGATGCCAGTGATGATAATACCATAAAAAAAGCAAAAGAACTGGGATTAAAACATATTATCAGCCACAAAAAGAACAAGGGCTACGGTGCCAACCAAAAAAGTTGCTACCAAAAAGCATTGGATATGGATGCAGACATTATTATCATGTTGCATCCTGATTATCAATATACGCCAAGGCTAATATCTCCTATGTCCCATATTATTTCAGCCGGAATCTATCCGGTGGTCATGGGCTCGAGAATACTTGGCAAAGGAGCTATCAGGGGTGGTATGCCTGTCTATAAATACTATGCAAACAGGCTACTTACATTTTTTCAAAACCTGATCATGAACCAGAAACTTTCTGAATACCACAGCGGATATCGTGCTTTCCACAGGAACGTATTAGAAAATATCAATCTTCAAGCCAACTCCGATGATTTTGTTTTTGACAATCAAATGCTGGCACAAATATTAATCCGCGATTATGAAATTGCGGAGATCACCTGCCCCACCCGTTATGATAAAACCAGCTCCTCAATCTCGTTTTTAAGGAGTTTGCGCTATGGTGTGGGAGTTATCAAAACGTCCTTTCAATACCGATTGCATAAATGGGGATTAGCGTCCTTCAAAATATTTAAGGCAAATGGCTAAAGTGGATCAGCTGTAACAACAAAAGTAAAGTCCACATCCAGTATCATATCACTTGATATAACCTCCCGTGTAACAACTTCTGTTCGCACGTTATATTTATCAGCTTTAACATATTTATCCAGGTCTTGATCGGTGGTTTCCAGCGAAATCGATTGCGCATCCTCAGGAATATCCGTTCGCGAAGCAACCTGAATTTCATCAGTGGAATCCGTAGACATATACACATAAATCTCTTTCAAAAAACTAAAATCCTCATCCGGCGGATCTTGAATACTAAGATCAAGCTCTTTAAGCTTAATATCTTTTACTTTGTCTTTCGAGGTATTGTTGTTTTCAAATGATTGTTCGGAATTGGTTGTAATATCCGGTGTCGGCATGGAAACCGGCGGATCAAAGGGTGTGATATTATTTTCTATAGTGACTTCTGTCGAATGATTAATCTCAAACGTTAATAATTCGTCGATTTTATCGCAACTCCCTATAAAGAACATTACAAGAAGTAAAAGTATTCCAATTTTTTTCATATGTTTAGAATTTTGTTCCGTGTTCCTTGTTCGTTGTTTGTCCGCTAATTTCTCTAATTAGTGTCCGGGTAGAGCGGCTCGTTACCTTGCCGCTCCCCCACAGACCCGTACGAGCGGATTTCCCGCATACGGTTCCTCTCAATTTGGTTTTGCTAAAAGACAAGAGTGGTATATCTTGGGTTTTAGCAAAG